>JBFHGV010000025.1:0-13852 GCA_041582955.1 Arenibacter sp. | reverse complement strand
CTTTCATAATACTTTACCCAAATACCTCTTGGACAACTCTTGTCCAGGAGGTATTTTTTTTTTGCAACCCCAAGGTAAAATTCAACTGCTGTTTGGGGTCTGCTAAAAATAACGCAATCTGGCTGTTAAATACTTATTTTTTCTATGCTTTTTTTTTGATTATGGCAGCTATTTTGTTGCTCTTTCCAGTATTAAATACATGCTTTTCTTTATTTCTGTCATTTTTTGTAGGCAATGAACCTGCTCGCCATGCCCCGTAAATAGGGGGGGTGAATAATCTATCCATGTTTTTGGGAAATACGTCCATCCCTTCACATTTCATTAACATTAGTTTAGCATAACATAATTAACAAACTAATAAAAAATGAAGAAACTAAAACTTTTGATGCTAGTCTTTTTGATGGGTGTCACAACTGTTTCCTGGGCTCAAACCAATGTGACGGGGACAGTTATGGACGAACAGAACGTTCCGCTTCCCGGAGCTAACGTGGTGGTAAAAGGAACTACCAATGGGGTGGTGACCGACTTTGATGGGAATTTTTCCATATCGGTAAGTAACACCAATGCGGTGTTGGTAATATCTTATATAGGGTATGTGGGCAAGGAAGTTAAATTGGACGGATCCTCTTCCTATACCATAACTTTGACCGAGGATGCCACCGGTCTAGAAGAGGTGGTAGTAATTGGGTATGGGTCGGTGAAAAAGAGTGATCTAACTGGTGCGGTTGCCTCATTGGACACCGAAACCTTGACCGAACAAAAGAAAACGGACTTAGGACAAGCCATTCAGGGCCGGGTAGCAGGTGTAGATGTTAGAACAACCAACAACAAGCCTGGTGCGCCACTTTCAATTGATATTCGAGGTAATACGGTTATTAAAAATAATGATGCTACCCGTGATGGATTAAGCGACAACCTGGACAACGACCTTTCCAAGCCGTTGTACGTTGTGGATGGCGTATTTTTTGAAGATATCAATATTTTAAATCCTTCCGATATCCAGCAAATGGATGTTTTAAAAGACGCTTCTGCGACTGCAATATATGGAGCACGTGGGGCCAATGGGGTGATCATAATTACAACCAAGAGTGGAGTTGAGGGGAGAACCGTATTTACCTATGAGGCCACACTGGGTTCAAATTCGCCTACCAATGTTCCCGATATGTACAATGGGGATGAGTATGTGAATTTTGTGGAAAATGTTTTAAGAAGTACAGCTTGGAGACAATTGTTTAATCCTAGTCAAGGTATTTATCCAACAGTTGAAGATTATAATAATTTAACGGTTGACATGTCTAGGGAAATTAGAACCTCCAATGAAGAGGCAGACAACGTTGCCAATCGTCGTTATACCAATTGGGCGGAAGATTATAGGCATTCCAGTATTCAAACCAGTCACAATCTGGGGATGTCCGGAGGTAGCAACGGATTAACCTACAATGGGTCTATTGGATACCTTAGCAATGAAGGGGTAGTGGGTATTGAGGCTTATGATAGGTACAATTTAAGTGCATCCCTCACAAAAAAAGTGTCCAATAGTTTTACCGTAGGGTTAAAAGCATATCTGGCTTTGTCTGAACGTGAAACCGGAAGTAATGAGTTGTTTAGGAGTTCTTTAAGGTTGGCCCCAACAGTAAATTCAAGAGACCCTGAGGGAAATATTATTTTATTTCCAGACGATCAGGACGGGCGCTTTCTTAATCCATATTATGAATCCAAAGGTTCCTGGTTGAGCAATACAAAGACTTTGGATGTTATTGCAAATGTTTTTTTAAACTACAAACCTGCAGATTGGATCAGTTTTAAAACGCAATTTGCCCCTAATATTCAAACTGAGCGATATGGTTCACATTTTGGCTTGTTGACAAAATCGGCCAGAAACGAACCAAGCAGGACAAGGGCCTATTATAACGCCTTTTTTAATACAGCCTACACCTGGGATAACATAGTAGACTTTGATTTTGATCTGGCACAGGGACATAATTTAAAGACTACCCTTATTTCATCGGTTTATTACAACCAGCGGGAATTTAGTAAGATAGAAACTAGGGATTTTGATACAGATGCCTATACGTTTTACAACACAGGAGCTGGCTTGGACCCAAGGGCCTATAATACCAATTATTATAAAGAGACCTTGGCATCTTTTGCCGGTCGATTAAACTATAACATTCTAGATAAATATCTCTTTACCTTTACAGGTAGGTATGACGGTTCTTCCAAACTGGCGGTAAACAATGAATGGGCGTTTTTTCCATCCGCAGCCTTCGCTTGGAAAGCTAGTGATGAAGACTTTTTGCAAGATGCTGGTTGGTTAAACAATCTGAAATTTAGGGTTAGTTATGGGGAATCGGGAAATGACAGTCCTGTTAGTGCCTATAGTTCCTTGGCCTTTTTAGGGGAATCGGATTACTTGTTCGGAGATTCACACACCAACGGCGTAGATGTTAACGGATTGCCCAATAACACCCTTACATGGGAACGTTCTAAGGAAGTGAATGTTGGTATGGATCTTAGTATTCTGAAAAATAGGATAGGCTTGGGAGTAGAGGTATACAACAAAAAAACGGTTGATGCCATTCTCAATAAAACCTTGTCCAATATCACCGGCTATTCCACTGCGGTAGGGAACTACGGATCTGTTCAAAATAGTGGTGTAGAAATTACTTTGAATACTGTGAACATACAAACCGATAAATTTAGGTGGAAGACTAGTTTAAACTTTGCGAAAAACAAAAATGAAATTTTAAAGCTCGATGGGGACCTTGATAAGGAACCTTATGGCAATCATGGTGTTTTACAGGTTGGTCAGCCAGTTGATGCTATCTATGCCTATGAGATTGAAGGCATATGGCAATTGGATGAAGCTGCTGAAGCTTTTGCATATGATGGCAGTTTCCCCGGTCAAAATAAATATAGGGACTTGGACAACAGTGGTGACCGAGATGAAAACGACAAAAAGGTTATAGGTTCTATTTCACCAGATTGGATTGGTGGTATGACCAATACCTTTACTTATGGTAATTTAGATCTGTCAATTCAGGCATATACAAGACAAGGATCTTATGGACACTCTGAATTTTATAACAACTTTGTTCCTTGGCAAAACGATGATGCCAAATTCAATAAGGTTAATTTGGACTACTGGACCCCGAACAATCCGGATTCTAAAAATCCAGCATTGGAATATGGTGCTACCGGGAACAATTATTATACTGACTATGATTTTGTAAAAATTGGCAATATTGGTTTGGGATATCAATTTCCACAAGAAGTACTGGACAAACTAAAAATGTCTAATCTTCGTTTGTCCTTGGATGTACAAAATCCGTTCACCTTTACAGATTATGCTGGACCAGACCCTGAAACAGGGTTACAGAACTCCTATAACGCCGGATATATGGTTAAGACCATATTATTTGGATTAAAGTTGGCTTACTAATTTTAAAAAAATTGTCATGAAAATATTAGATAAAACAAAACATATCTTGGCTTTAATAGCTTTCTCAATACTATTGAATGCCTGTGATTCGTATATAGAGGAAGATGTCTTCTCCAATATAACCGCAGAAAATTTTCTGACGGAAGATACAGCAGATCAATTAATTGTTGGGCTTTATACCTCCATGAGAGGGGTATACAATAACCATAATTATAAGTTTGCCGGAACGGATGTCTTTACAAGTCAAGGGGAAATATTTTCCTTTACTGCGGAAAATGATTATAATTCTTTTAATGCTCCCCAAACAAACGGCCTATGGAACGCCAATTATAATGTTATTTCAAAGGCGAATACCGCCATCAATAGATTTGAAATTGAAGTTGATTGGAGTGAGGGTAGGTTAGGAGAGAAGGCATACGGAATAGCCCAGGCAAGAGCCTTAAGAGCTATGTCATTTTTCTATTTGGCACAGCAATTTGGTGGGGTTGTACTAGATTTGGAAGAACCTCAAAGTATCAGAAATGACTATACCAGGTCTACCGAAGAGGAGACATATTCCTTGATAATTTCTGAATTGGAAGCTGCTATTCCAGACCTGGAAGCAGACCCTGAAACAGGTAGAATTTCCAAAAGAGCGGCACAGCATGTATTGGCTGAGGTGTATTTAACTAGGGCCTACAAATCTTTTGCTGGTAGTAACGATTTTCAAACAGCGGCTGATTTAGCGGAACAAGCTATAGGCTCGTACGATATTAGAAGCCAGTCATTCGAACAGCTTTTTGATTATGACAATCAAGTAAATCCAGAAATACTCTTTGCCGCCCAATGGGGCAATACCGGATTTGTTCAGGATAGAGGTAATAACAAGCATTCCCTGTTTATGACAGGAGTGGAACAATTACCAGGAATAAGCAGGAATAACTCCTATGGCAAGACTGGGAGTAATCTAATGCCCACCCCTTATTTCTATTCATTGTTCGAGGATAATGATGCAAGGGAAGATGTAACCGTGCACAGGGTTTTATATGCTGATGAACCTGGATTTTCGGTCGGGGCAGACGAGATTGCGGTAGGTGATACAATTGTGTATTTCCCAAAAGAGGCTATAGACATGGCCGAGTTGGTGGATAAATTGGACCGCTATTGGGTCTATCAGCCAGATCAGTATTTGTTTGGGAGACCCGATGAGGTTGGCGAAGTTAATTATAAATATGAATTGAATCCGATGTTCACAAATTTCCCAATATTCAAGAAATTTGACGATGAAATTTTTCAAGAAGAAGGATTGGGGGCACGTGATACCTATGTTTACCGTATAGCAGGAACACATTTGTTGGCTGCAGAGGCATTTTTAGGTGCAGGTAACGAGACCCAGGCCTTATTCCATATCAATAGAGTACGGGAAAGAGCAACGGGTATAGCGGATCATTATGCAACCATAGATTTGGATACCATTCTTGCAGAACGGGCCTTGGAGCTAGCTGGGGAAGAGAACAGATGGGCTGTCTTAAAGCGTATGGGGAAATTGGAAGAACGAATTGGCTTGTACAACCCCCATGTAATTGATCATGGTGCCTTTGATTCAACCAAACATTTGTTAAGGCCTATTCCTATAAAAGAATTGGAAATTTCACCAGAAACCATGACCCAGAATCCGGGGTATTAAAAAAAGTTAGTTAATTAGTTAGTTGAGTCAGTTCCCTTTTTAAAATGTGGGCAGGTTCTTTTTCCTGCCTACATTTTTAAATAAAAGGGTATCACAGCATACAAACACGTTTCGCTTAAAAAGGTATAATGATTAGGATTTTTTATATGAAGTTTAGAGTTTTCTGTTGCTTGATATTGAGCCTTTTAATATTCTCTTCCTGTTCGTCCAAAACTGTGGATTCTTACTATATAGTTGTAGGTAAAACGGCCAGTGTGGCAGAACATGCAACGGCAGAGGATTTAAAGGTCGATCTGCAAAAGGTGTTGGATGGGGAAGTGGTAGTTATATCTGAAACAGAGGTATTACCGGACAAAGGGGTGTTCTATATATTGGGAACAGCAGGTTCCAGTACCATGATCGCTACCTTGGCAGCAAATAATGAAATAGCGCTAACAACCACCAACCCTGGCCCTAGGGGAGGTCTTTGGCAAAATGGTACACTGGACACGGGTCAACAGGCAATTGTTCTTGCCGGTTCTGATGTACAAGGGCTGCAATATGCCGTGTATGACTACGCTGAGCAAATCCTGGGAATAGACCCCTTGGAGTATTGGACAGACAATGGGCCCGAAAGCAAGACCAGGGATGAGTTATTAAACTTTGAAAATAAAATTATTGCTCCTCCTGCTGTTCCAATTCTATGCTATTTTGAGAATGATGTGGACGAATTGGCCAATTATCGGGGCAAGCTATTGGAATACGATTGGGAAAGCTATACTCAAATGATCAACTCATTGGTGCGTCTACGTTATAATGCCATCCAATTGTTTGATATGCTAGGGAGACCGGAATTTTTTATACGCCCAGAGTATAAAGCCTTAAGTCCAGACTACCAGGTAAATATAGATTATGTAGATAAAATGATAGATTATGCCCAGAAAAAGGGCATGAAAGTAGCCATAGATTTTGCCTTGGGGTATCAAATTCATCCTATGTCCGCCGATAAGGCAAGCTGTTGGAAAGAATACAAGGAAGATTGGCTGGACGCTTGGCGCTATTATATGGAGAAAACCCCTTTGGGAAAAACGGACATATTTATTCTTAGACCACGACATCAAGTTTGGGACTGGGAATATGAGAGTAGCTGTGGGGAAGATAAGATAGCTGTATTCAATGAAGTGTATAAGGCATTTGGCGATTTGGTGGATGAATATAAACCAAAGGCCAATAAGGTTTTAGTGTGTTATGCTGATGGGATGCAAATGTGGAACGACGGATTTAGACCTCCCAAAGATTGGATAGTAGCTTGGTCCGATCATGGTTTTGGTGAATTTGAATACCTGCCCAATACTACAGATGGTTATAATTTTGGCACCTATATGCATGCTGGTTTTTGGCTAAATCACACGGTTCACAATCCGTACCCCGAAAAAGTGGAAACCGTTATGAAAAGCATGTTTACAGAATACGATGCCACTAAATTTTGTTTGGTAAACGGTCAGAATTTTAGACCTTTTCTGTTGAACATAGAAGCGTATTCCGCCGTTTGCCAAAATCCTGAAACTTATGAAGGAGATCTCTTTTATAAGCAGTGGACAGAACGTTATTTTAATCCTACCGTTGCCCAACATGCCGTGGCAGCCATGAAAATGTTACACCAGGCCCAACCCGAAAGGATTGGATATGTTCAGCATTTATGGGAGATTCGGGAAGCAGTGGCCTATTTGTCCAATTCCCCTATAGAACGACCTGGAAAAACACCGGTACCCTATGAATACCTAAGGGTGGAAAACGACTTGGAACGGGTTAAAACCATTGAAATTAGTATTAAAGAAGCCTTGGGAGAGGCCCAAAAAGGGCTTGATTCCCAGCAATTGAAGGGAGATTTTTATTTTGATTATATTTACCTTCCAATACTCTTATATTCCGATTTGATCACTTTTGAACGCAGCCTGCACCAAATGGCCTTGTTAAAAAAACAGCACGAAGAAACCAAGGACAGCCAATTTATAAAGAAGGCATTGCAGTTACTTCCAACTGCCAAGAATCAATTGGAAATCATTTATCAGCATAGGGAAAGGGGTGATAGAAACCCTAAATGGACCCGTTGGTACTCCCCTGAAATTAGGAGGCCAAACAATGGTTTTCCAACATTTGAAATGTTGGAATCCATAGCTGCAAATTTTGAAAAACACTAAACTTTATATTAAATGAAAATAGCCAAAGTATACTTTAGGTCGATTCTTGGAATGTTTGTATTGGCAATGTTCCTTACTTCATGTGGTGAAAATAATATTGATAAAACAGTCCACAGCAGTGAAATTAACCCTGTGGACCTGGTATATCCACAACTGGACACCGAAAATTCCAGATGGTTTTTCTTCTCTTCTGCAAGTAGGCCCTTTGGGATGGTAAACCTAAGTCCTGATACGGAAGTGGATGGTGCCTGGGGCAGTGGTTACCGGTATAAGGTAGATACCATTCAAGGGTTTAGCCATATTCATGCCTGGCAGCTTTCTGGACTTTCCGTCATTCCGGTAGGTTTGACCGAAAATAATAAGCAAACTATTTATAAGGACTATAAATCCAAATTTAGTCACGAAACAGAAGAGATTGCACCTGGGTATCATTATGTAACGCTTCAGCGATATGGTATTGAAGCCCAACTTACCAGTACCAAAAGAGTAGGTTTTCACAAATATTCCTTTACCGGTACTTCCGGCCCTGCCATTCTTTTTAATTTAAATGGCACTTTGGGGCCGTCGGATATTAGTGACGGCATTCTTAGCCAGGTTGATGGAAAGAACCTCAGTGGGGAACTAACTATTGCCCCAACGCATAGAAGGCCCAAGCCAGTTAAGTTGTTTTTTAGTGTTGCCCTGAACAAGGAGGTAAAAAGTATAGAACAAGACGAGGCTACAGGAAACTATTTAATAGCGTTGGATGACGACACTCAAGAGGTATTGATGAAAGTTGCTATTTCCTACACTTCTGTGGAGAACGCCAAGGAAAATTTAGCAACCGAACTTTCGCATTGGGACTTTGATACGGTAGTATCGGATTCCAAAAAGGAATGGAATGATATGCTATCGCGCATAGAAGTAACCGGGGGTACAGAAAAGGCCCAAAAGCGTTTTTATACAGATCTATGGCATGCCCTGCAAGGACGTAGAATTATTAGTGATGTTAACGGCGCTTATCCGGACAATACAGGGGACAGCTTTAGAGTAGGGCAGATACCGCTTGATGAAAAAGGAAAACCAAAATTCAACCATTATAACTCGGATTCATTTTGGGGTGCTCAATGGACAATAAATTCCCTCTGGGGCCTGGTATATCCTGAAATTATGGAAGAGTTTGTACAATCCTTATTACAATACCAGAAGGATGGGGGACTGGTTCCCCGTGGTCCCTCAGGCGGGAACTATACCTATGTTATGACCGGGGCCTCTTCTACGCCATTTATTGTGAGTGCCATTCAAAAAGGCATAGTTACCGATAATTTGGAGGAAATATATCAGGCAGTAAAGAAAAATCACATGCCTGGCGGTATCATGGAAAAGGCCGGTTATGAGCATAATACATCCCTTGGTGGAGGATTAAAATATTATATCAGGGACGGTTATGTACCCCATCCTATTCCCGAAGGAAAATTTGGAGGCCACCAAGACGGGGCAAGCTTAACCATGGAATATGCCTATCAGGACTGGACCTTGGCCCAGTTGGCCAAAAAACTGGGCCATACGGAGGATTACAATTATTTCATGAAACGATCCTTGAACTACCAAAATGTATTTGATACCTCAGTGGGGTGGATGAGACCTAAAAATGCGGATGGGCAATGGTATGAAAATTTTGATCCCTATGAGCATGAACACGGATTTAACGAATCCAATGGAGCCCAATCTACATGGTTTGTGCCCCATGATCTTAAAGGTTTGGCAAAACTAATGGGAGGCAATGAAAAGGCTGTTGACAAGCTTAATGATCAATTTGAAACGGCAGAAAAATTAGGATTCACCTCTGGTAATTCACATGCACAGGAATTGCATCCAGAATATAGGAGAATTCCAATCAATTATGGAAACCAACCTTCTATTCAGACGGCCTTCGTATTTAGCCAGTTAGAGAGGCCAGACCTTACACAGTTATGGTCCAGAAAGGTGGTAGATAAGGCATTTAGTGGTTTGTCGCCAGCAACAGGCTACAACGGTGATGAAGATCAAGGGCTTATGGGGAGCTTGGCAGTATTGATGAAAATAGGCCTTTTCCAAATGAACGGAGGAACCGAAGAAAACCCCCAGTACGAGTTTGGGAGTCCTATCTTTGATAAAATAAGCATCCGTTTGCATAATGGGAACCAATTGGTCATTAATGCCCCTGGGGCCTCTTCCGATACGCCATATTTAAATGCTGTAAAAATAAACGGTGAGGAATCGGACCAATTAAAAATAAATCATTCGGATATTTTAAAAGGAGCCACTTTGGATTTTACCATGGGAGCGGAACCTATTAATGATCCAGAGCAATAAAAGCGAAGGTGAAAGCCCCTTAGGATATATCAGAATATTAGATAAAGACCTCAAATAGATTAGTCATTAAAAAGACTTATTAATTTGAGGTTTTTTGGGCTTTGCTAACCAAGGATCCTTATATTGGCATAAACAAAGAATACAGAAATTACATTGATTATGGGGTACAAACTTCAAATTTTGATAGCGTTTACGGTTTCCGTATGGAACCTGAATGCCCAGTCAATAAAGTTTGAACACTATAATGATAACAATGGTTTGTCCCATAATTCTGTTAGGCATATTGTTCAGGACGACAACGGCTTTTTGTGGTTGGGTACCTTTTCTGGACTTAACCGTTTTGATGGTTATGAATTTAAAACCTATACCAGCTCTTCCTCTCCGGAAAACACTATACCGGATGATGATATTACGGATTTGGAACTGGATAGGGAGTTGAACCATTTATGGATAGGGACAAGAAAGGGCCTCGTACTTTATAATTTGGATACGCATACCTTCCGTTCATTCCTTCCCAGCATTAATGATCCAAACGCTTTGCAGGATGGGGAGGTCAGGGCAGTTCATGTAGACCGCCATAAGCAAGTATGGGTAGGGACCAAGGATAAAGGTCTTTTTGTTTATAATCCGGAGGAACAGCGTTTTAAGAAGATAGTTCTGGATGGATATGACTACATCAAAGAAATTTTTGAAGATTCCGAAGGGCATCTCTGGATAGGAAGCTATGGAAGTGCCGGGGTAGCTAAGATTTCCTTGGACAACCTGGGAAATATAGCCCAGATTAAGGAATACACCTTAACCATACCACAATCTACCGAGGTAAATCCCTATATAAATTTTATATATGAGGACCATAAATCGGACATATTTGTGGGGAGCAGGAGAGGACTCTATAAATTGGATATAAAAACGGATACTTTTGCAAATCTATACATAGAAGATGCGGAAATAAGGGATAAATTAGGGCCTTATTTTATATCTGTGGCCAGAGCGCCCAACGGGGAATATTGGCTGGGCACTTTGGGCGGTATACTGGTGGTTGAAGAAATAGAGCAGGTGAGGCATCAAAACTACCGCTGGTATTACTCAGAATTATCGGATGACGATTCCTTGGTAGATAATTTGGTGGCCGCGCTGTATTTTGATGCGGCCGGTGTGTTGTGGATAGGCACTGAAGACGGATTGGAAAAATACGATCCCTATAACAACCAATTTAAGTATAATGCGGACATCTCCAGTTATATTGGTAATCAAGTACCCCGTATACGTGGATTTGCCAAAACAAAGGATGATAAGATCATAGTGGCCACCAGACATAATGGACTTTTTATTTCCAATAATGGCAAGTTTGTTCCATTATTTAACAATCAAAAAGATATAGCCAGTATCTATACCAATGACGGCAATATTTTCTATTGTGGCTTATGGGAGGGACAGGTATTGCGCTATGATTATAGTTCCTCAAGGGCTACGGTATTGGATGTTGGTTTTAGTCAGGCCCCTGTCCTGACATTTACCCATTTAAGCAACAACACCATTGTGGTGGGGTCCCATGGGGAGGGATCTGTAATGATCAATACAGAAACCTTGCAGCCCGTAAAGGGACAGGGAGTCTTATTGCCTTCGCGTTCAATCAACAATTGTGCTATTGATAGTATCGGAACTATTTGGTTCGCCACCCAGACTGGCGTGGTACGGTATGATCCCAAAGGTGGGGGCATAGTGGCTTATGAAGCAAAAAAGGATAATAAAATGGGCCTGTCACACGGAAATGTAAGTGATATCGAAATAGATCCATCCGGGAAAATTTGGGCGGCGACACGGAAAGGCTTGGATTATTATGATCCGGATTTGGATGAATTTGTTCCTATATTAAACCCGTCAGAACTTCACAATAGTTGGGTTACCGACGTGGTAGCGGAATCTCATGGGGTTTTATGGTTAAATATGAACAACAATAGAGTGGCACGCTATAATAGCACTTCCAATGAATTAAAAATATACTATACTGATAGTGGTAATAGATTGGATGTCTTTAGTTTGACCGGTTTCTACTACGCTGATGATTCTCACATTTATTTGGGAGGTAAAAATGAAATTATCTCATTTTCACCCAAAGACATTGAGTATAATGTATTTTCCCCACCACCAATAATTACCGATATCAGGATACAGAATACGGACTTGGAAGTGGGGGGAGTTTTGAACGATCAGCAAATACTTGCCACCGACCTCAATGTAGGTAGGGAATTGGTACTGGAAAATGAGAACAAGAACTTTTCCCTTACTTTTTCAAGCCCGTCCTACACCAATGAGCGTTTTAATAAATATAGCTATAGATTGGCAGGTTTTGACAAAGCCTGGACTACGGTAGATATGAGGCAGCGAACCGTTCAATACACTAATCTATTTTTTGGGGAGTATACCTTTGAGGTGAAAGCGATGAACAGTCACGGGATTTGGAGCGATATCTCCTCATATCGGATAGAGATTTTACCCCCTTTTTGGCTTACTTATCAAGCTTTTTTTCTTCTAATATTGGTGCTCTCCGTACTTTTTTATGTGGTGAGAAAACAAATTAAATCACGGCTCCAATTAAAACAACAATTGTTGTTGGAGAAGGTAAAAAGGGAACGTGATGAAAAATTGAACAACGAAAAATTACGTTTTTTTACTAATATCTCGCACGAACTAAGAACTCCTCTGACACTTATTCTGGGACCTACCAAACAGCTCATAGACGAAAGTAAGGGAACGGGCAACCAATTTCATCAGAGTAGATATAACATGATCCTGCAAAATGCGAACCGACTCCTTAATTTGGTGAATCAGGTATTGGATTTTAGAAGGGCTCAATCCGGTGAATTACGGTTAAGGGTGACCCAAACCGATATTCTATTGCACACTAGAAACACCTTTCGTTCTTTTGAGGAACTGGCAGATGATAAGAAAATTGAATTTAATCTGATCTGTGAGAGCGATACGATAGAGGGCTATATAGATAGGGATAAGTATGATAAAATGCTGTACAACTTGCTATCCAATGCGCTGAAGTTTACCCATAAATATGGTCATGTAGATCTTTTTGTGGGTACTAGACTTGAGGATGGCAAGAACATGCTGGTCGTGGAAATAAGTGATGACGGTATAGGCATTCCATTGGAAAGTCAGGAAAAAATCTTTAGCCGTTTCTACCAGGCTGCCAATAGCAAGGAAAACAATACGGGCTCCGGCATAGGGCTCTCCCTGGTCCAAGTATTGGTACAGCTCCATAAAGGGGGCATAGCAGTGCAGAGTACGCCGCATAAGGGTAGTGTGTTTACCCTAAAGATACCTATTAACCGAAAGGCCTACGGGGATCATGAGGTGTTTGAGCTGGGCAAGAGTCCGGTTATAGAACATTCGCCCCACTTAATTTCATCCAAAAAGATTATACAAAGTACCCATTTAAAGGAACGGGTCCTTATAGTGGAGGACAATGCCGAACTGCGTAGTTATTTAGTAGATTATTTGTCTGATTATTACAAGGTATTTGAGGCCGAAAACGGAGAAAAGGGACTGGACATTTGCAGACAAATAAAACCCGCACTCTGCGTGGCCGATATTATGATGCCGGTAATGGACGGACTGGAGTTTTGCAAAGAGTTGAAAAATGATGGGGATATTAGTCATATTCCGGTAATATTGTTGACCGCGCTATCCGATAATGACGACAAGATAAGAGGCTATAGTTCCGGGGCTGATGGATATTTGGTAAAACCTTTTGACCCTTCCCTGCTAAAAACCAGAATCGAGAATATTATCCACTCCCGAATGGATCTGAAAGGTAAATTCTCCGGGGAGATAGAAAGCGAGGCAATTACCTTGACCCATTCGCCCATAGATGAAAAGTTTATGCAAAAGCTCATAGCGATGATTGAGGGGGATCTTGGCAACATAGAAATGAGCACTACCTACCTCTGCCAAGAACTGGGCATGAGTTCTTCCAAATTGTACAGAAAAATAAAAGAGCTCACAGATTTGGCCCCAAACGAATTTATTAGGACCATTCGCCTAAAAAAGGCAGCACAATTGTTAGGTTCCAAAAAGTATAATGTTTCTGAGGTTACCACCATGGTAGGCTTTAACGATCCGCTATATTTTAGTCGCTGTTTTAAGAAGCAATTTGGCTACCCGCCCAGTAATCTGATTAAAAATTAATATTGATTACCTTATAAAACGTCCTTTACG
>JBFHGV010000024.1:0-13872 GCA_041582955.1 Arenibacter sp. | reverse complement strand
TGTAGTCCCATTCTGTTGCCCATATTTAATGGAGTTGACCACTAAATTGGTTATTACCTGCTGTATCTTTTCTTTATCGGCCCTAACATGGATAGGACCATCATAATCCATATCAAAAGTTAGGGTAATATTCTTTTTGGCGGCTTTCATCTCCAGGAGATCAAAAACATTTTGAACCAATTCCAAAATATCAAAATTTTCGAGTTCCAAATTTAGGTCCCCTACCTCCAATTTCGTAATAAGATCCAGGTCTTTTATAATATAGATAAGCCTTTCTACCCCCTTGTTGGCCCGCTGCAAATACTTTTTGCGCAAGGTCTTATCATCCATGGCCCCGTCTAGCAAGGTAAGTATATAACCTTGTACGGTAAACAAAGGAGTTTTTAATTCATGCGAAACGTTACCCAAAAAATCCTTACGGTATTCCTCCCTGATTTTCAGGGTATCTATCTCAATTTTTTTGTCCTTGGCAAACTTTTCAATTTCCTCGGTCAAAGCCCTCATATCAGTAGTTACGGTACGTGATGACAGGGACTTGGACTCCAGTAGGGAAACATCGTTGTATATGCGTTCTATTTTGCGGTAAATAAACTTTTCTACCCGAAGCTGTATCACCAAAAAGGAAGTTATGCCAGATACCAGGGCAATTACCAAGAGGAGCAACCAATCCATGGTTCCGCTATTCCACAAAAACATCCCCAGAAAAACCGTTATTATAGTAGTAATAAGGATAGTGGAACGAAGGGCAAACCGATACGATTTTTTAATCTTGGTTACCATTACAAAACAAACTTATAGCCTACTCCTTTTACGGTTTTAAAGTGATCGTCCCCAATTTTTTCTCGAAGCTTCCTTATGTGCACGTCAATGGTCCTGCCTCCAACTACTACCTCATTGCCCCAAACCTTATCCAGGATAACCTCCCTTTTAAATACTTTATTGGGCTTGGAGGTCAACAGTGCCAAAAGCTCAAACTCCTTCCTTGGAAGAATTACCTCCTCCCCTTGGTTAACGATCTTATATTCTTCCCTGTTGATAACGATCTGACCTACCTTAAAGATATCCTCTACCTCCTGCTCATCCTTCTTGAGCCTTCTCAACAAAGCTTTCACCTTGCTAACCAGCACCTTTGGCTTAATGGGCTTGGTAATATAATCGTCCGCTCCGGCATCAAATCCGGCCATTTGGGAATAATCTTCCCCCCTTGCCGTTAAAAAGGTAATGATGGTATTTTCCAGTCCATCCGTTCTACGAATAGCCTCACAAGCCTCTATACCGTCCATTTCTGGCATCATGACATCCAAAATTATCAGATGTGGCTTTTTCTTTTTTGCCTTGGCTACACCTTCTACCCCATTTTTAGCCGTAAAAACCTCATAGCCTTCAGCGGATAAATTATAACTCACTATTTCCAGGATATCCGGTTCATCATCAACTAAAAGTATTTTAATGTCCTTTTTTTTCATGCCTTAATTTTTCTGGTTTTTAAAACGGTCATGCAAAACGTAAATACGGTCAAACTCCGTAACTGCTTTAAACAATCTAAGCTTAACCTATTGTTCATCTTTAAAACACAGCCGTTCCAACTTAACAATTATTGATTTTCGCAGCCAAAAGTAAAGATAATACTATTACACGGAACCGCTTAACACGGATTTAATATAGTAACGTTTAGGTAACATTAATGCAACAAACTATTAATCTATGGGTAACCCCACTTTTACAGTACGGTGGTTTATTTGCAGGGTTGAATAAAACAAGTAAACTCAAAAAATGAAACCAAAAAATTCAGTTGAAATGAAAAAACTATTATTATCTGCATTGGCCATTGGCGCTTTGGCTTTTGCTTCGTGTAGTGAAGATGACGAACCACCGGTAGCCGAAGTAGTAGCTACTTGTAATGACGGCATTCAAAACCAAGGGGAAACCGGAGTAGATTGTGGCGGACCAAACTGTCAGCCTTGTACAGAAGCAACGGCTACTTGTAATGACGGTATCCAAAATGGTGACGAAACAGGAGTGGACGTAGGCGGTTCTTGCGCTGAAATCATAACCGTATCCGGCGAAATAAGTGCGGACACCACCTGGTCTGCCAACAATATATATGTATTGGCCGGTAAAGTTGTGGTAGGGGTAGACAAAACCTTGACCATTGAGCCAGGTACCATCATTAAAGGCAAGCCAGGTTCTGGATCTTTAGCCTCTGCATTGATTGTACAGAGAGGATCCAAATTGATAGCCAAAGGTACTGCCGAAAAGCCAATTATCTTTACTGCCGAAGCAGACAACATCGCTGTTGGACAAACTGCAGGAACCAACTTGGACCAAGACGACAGGGGCCTTTGGGGAGGTCTAATTGTTTTGGGTAGAGCCTCAGGTTCTTTTAAAGGTGATGTTACAGAGGTACAGATAGAAGGTATTCCTGCCGATGACACCTTTGGACTTTACGGTCCTGGAGATGCCTTGAACGACGAGGACAGCTCTGGTGAACTACAATATATCTCTATCCGTCACGGTGGTGCCTTGATTGGTGAAGGAAATGAAATAAACGGTCTTACTTTGGGATCTGTTGGTAGAGGAACTTTGATAGACAACATTGAAGTAGTTGGAAACGTTGATGATGGTATCGAATTTTTTGGAGGAACAGTTGACGCTACCAATCTATTTGTATGGGCTCAAGGTGATGACGCCTTGGATATAGACCAAGCCTATTCCGGCACTATAGACAACGCAGTAGTAATTTCTGGTGAGGCTTCTGACCACGCCTTTGAAATAGATGGCCCTGAAGGATCGCTTGAAGGATCTTTTACACTTCAGAACGCTACTATTTTTGGAAGTGCTACAGCTGCTGACGGTGAATATGCCGATTACAGAAGTAATGCTATGGGAACCACTAAGAACATATATGCCATTGGATTCCAAGAAGGAAAAGACGTGGAATTGGATGCTAACGATGTGGCCCAAAACTACTTGGATGGCAAATTAAAATTTGAAGCATGGCAAGTTGTTGGTTTTGACCACAGCATTTTCGCCGAAAAAGTTAAAAAAGATGATGCTGGCAACGATGTGGAATCAACTATAATTTTATCTCCAACCTTTACGGAAAGAGCTGCCGATTGGACCACCCAAGTTGAGGCTGGCGCCCAAAATGTTGGGGCAGATCTTAGTGCATTTTCTTGGACTTACGCAAACTCTAAAGCTAGTTTAGGTTTCTAAGAGAAACGTAAAACTTCTTTAAAACAACAACCGTGCTCGCCCATACCCAGTGGCGGGCATTTGGTTTATTACGATTAAATTACTCTTACTTATGAAAATTCAATTTAGACTCTCAATTTTTACACTTTTCATTTTTCAATTCATTTTTTCCCAGACTGGGGAAGTAACCGGTTCATTAATAGATGCAGATTTCCAAGACCCGGTACCTTTTGCAAACATTCTTGTTAAGGGCACCACTATTGGGACCACTTCTGATTTTGACGGTAATTATAAACTTAGCCTAGAAGAAGGCACTCACACCCTAAACTTTTCATTCCTTGGTTATAAAACAGTAGAAATTACCGACGTGGTGGTCAAGGCCAATGAGGTAACCAATGTAAGTGTCACCATGGAGACTTTGGCCCAAGGTCTTGATGAGGTGGTGGTATCGGTAAGTGTTAAAAAGAATACCGAAACCGCTGTATTGGGAATCCAAAAAAAGGCGGTAAACCTTTTAGACGGACTTTCGGCGGAAGCCTTTAAAAAAACAGGATCCAGTGATGTGGCCAGCGCCATAAAATCGGTTCCCGGCGTATCGGTACAGGGCGGAAAATACGTCTATGTAAGGGGGCTTGGAGACCGCTACACCAAATCTATCCTAAACGGAGTGGATATCCCCGGTCTAGATCCCGATAGAAACACCATACAGCTCGACATTTTCCCTAGCAATATTATTGACAATATACTGGTATTGAAGTCGGCTTCGGCAGATTTACCCGCAGATTTTACTGGAGGTATCGTAAATATCGTTACCAAGGATTACCCTACCAAAAAAGAACATAGTCTCTCTGTTGGCGGCAGCTATAATCCTGATATGCACTTTAACAGCAATTATTTGGACTACAAGGGGAGCTCTACCGATTTTCTTGGGTTCGACAACGGATCTAGATCTGTCCCCATCAATAGAAATCAGGATATCCCCAATACTTTTGAGTACAACCCTTTGTTGACCGCGATCACTAAAAAATTTAATCCAACCCTATCGGCCATGAAAGAAAACAGTGCCATGGATTACAGTTTTGGATTTACCACGGGAAACCAATATATGGTTGGTGAGGGTGAAAACAGATTAGGTTTTTTGGCTTCTGTATCCTACAAAAACAGTACTACCTTCTACGAAGATGCCCAAAACAACTTTTATAGAAGAAATTCGGATACTTCTGTTTTCGAATTGGAAACAGACAGAACCCAAACAGGGGATTTGGGAAAAAACAATGTTCTGGTAAGTGGTCTATTGGGGACCTCTTTCAAAACAAAAAAATCCAAATACAAACTTAATCTCCTTCATCTTCAGAATGGAGAATCTACAGCGGGCTATTTTAGCCAAACGCTTAACTTTTCCGATTTTGTAAACTTCTCCAAGGACAACCTGGAATACACACAACGCTCCATATCCAACCTATTGCTCTCGGGAACACATAGCAATGAGGATGCAACGTGGACTACCGAGTGGGCCGTTTCACCAACCCTTTCCAAAATCCAGGACAAGGACATTAGAACTACCTCCTTTAGGGTAGAGGACGGCGTGTATTCTATTCCACAAAACAACCAGCCCAAAAGGATTTGGAGGGATTTGGAGGAAATCAATGCCGTAGCCAAGATAGATCTTACGAAAAAGTACGAGTTCCTGGAAAAAGATGCCAAATTAAAATTTGGTGCGTACGGTTCCTATAAAACAAGGGATTTTAGCATATTGAATTTTGAAATAGAAAACAATGCCCAAACTACAAAATTCAGTGGTGTTGCAGATAACATACTATTGGAAGAAAATCTATGGACAGTGAACAACGATTCCGGTTCTTATATAGATCCGGATATCACCATAGCGGAGCCGGCCAATACCTTTGAGGCCGCACAGCAAAATATTGCCGCTTACGCATCCAACGAATTTAAACTGGGACAAAAATTACGCACCATCCTTGGCCTTAGAGTAGAAAAATTTGAATCCAAATATACCGGGGAAGACAATAAGGATCCAAGCGATCCACAAAAGGTTATCTACAACAACGAAACCATTATAGATAAGTTTGATCTTTTCCCAACGGCCAATTTAATCTATGAGCTAACGGAGCAAGTAAATTTAAGAGGGTCTTATTCCAGAACCACGGCAAGACCATCCTTTAAAGAGGCCTCCATTGCCAAGATATTTGATCCTTTATCCAACAATACCTTTATTGGTAATATTGAATTGGATCCTACCTACATCAACAACTTTGACCTAAGGGTAGAATGGTTTGGGGAAAGTGCTGAAATGATTGCCTTGAGCAGCTTCTACAAAAAATTCACAGACCCCATTGAACTTACTTATTTTGAATCTTCCTCAGATAACTTTACCCCTCAAAACCTGGGTGATGCGGACGTGATTGGAGTAGAATTTGAATTAAGGAAAAATTTAG
The DNA here is from genome assembly GCA_041582955.1 of Arenibacter sp. GTDB lineage: Bacteria > Bacteroidota > Bacteroidia > Flavobacteriales > Flavobacteriaceae > Arenibacter. The sequence continues at coordinate 8,221 of JBFHGV010000024.1, read as the reverse complement.
GGTTCCTAAGCCCGGTCCTTAGCAACTTTAGCTTCAATTTAAACACCTCCATTATAAAATCTACCCAGGTATACAGCGAAAGCGAACGCAACCTTAGGGAATTGGGACTTAGGGATGGTGAAACTTTGGGCAACGACCGTGAGCTGCAAGGACAATCTCCCTTCTTGATCAATTCTGGGTTAAACTATGAAGGAGAAGAAAACGGAATTCAAATGGGAATGAACTACAACGTTCAAGGCAAAACACTACAAGTTGTAGGAAATGGCTTTGTACCCGATGTATACACCATGCCCTTTCATAACCTAAATTTTAACCTTTCCAAGAGTTTTGGTGAAAACCAAAATCAGAGCGTAAGTTTTAAAATAAACAATCTTCTGAACGATGATGTGGAAAGTGAATATGAATCCTACAAAGCTCAAAATCAGACTTTCTCCAAAAGAAGCCCTGGTAGAGCATTCTCCCTGGGATACACTATAAAGTTCTAGCAATATTAGAACACCATAGTTAAAAAAGAAGCCAAATTATTTGTTTTTCAACATTTAATTTGGCTTTTTTTTGCATTTCATCGATTTTTACCGTATTAATAATGACGGTCCCAACGTGCCGCAATTAAAATTATTACATTTACGGTATATTATTTGTTGTTAAATTTTATATGAAGCAACTTTACCTTGTTATAACCTTACTTTTTATCTCTATTTCCTATGGACAAGAGCCCAAAGGAAGTAGCGGGGATATTGATGGTTTTAAACTATATCCCAATCCGGTAACCAATGGGAGGGTATACATAAATACCACCTTAAAAGCACCCAAACAAATCCTGATTTTTGATATTTTTGGCACCCAGGTCCTAAAAACAACCATTATAGGAACCGAGTTGAATGTAAGCGAATTGGATGCCGGTGTTTATATGCTCAGGGTCAACGAAAAGAATAAGGTGGCCACGCGAAAGCTAATTATTAAATAACTTCTTATCAACATCCAGGCATCACCGGTTAACTCCTTTGCTTATACCCCATAACAAGCATACAGGGCCGCCGATACGGGATTCACATACAAAAACAGTTGGTTTACAACATTTAATACGATCACCACCCCACTTTAGTTATATTTACTTTGTTGATCCCAAATCAATACCAACCTATGAAAATATACTACACCCTATTGTTTATGGTGTTTTGTGCAATGGCCTCGGCCCAAGAATTTGTACAGCAACCCATTGCTCAAAACGCACTGCCCCAAACCTTTAAATTATATCCCAACCCCGCCTATGAGGATGTAGTACATATTACAACCACCTATAATGGCATAAAGGACGTAGTGGTCTACGACGTCTTTGGCAGCATAGTACTTAAGGATCGCATTAACCATACGCTTTTAAACATTTCTAAATTATCGCCAGGGGTATATATACTTCAAATAACCCAAAACAGGCACAACATGACCAGAAAACTAGTGGTAAGATAACTGCCCCCTTATTTAGGCCAACTTTTTCTATTATTTCAAAACTTTATTAAAATTCCCAGCCCACTTAGCATGTCATGGCCAACGACAAAAACTAAAGTAGGTCAATAAAACCATAAAATTGGTTTTCTTCCTTAATGATATCATTACTTTTGCAGTAGTGAACAGCAGTATGCCACAGTCAAATATTTTTACCATTTCCACAGAAGAAGCTTTCAAGGTCCAGGCCCTGCAAACTTTTAGGGTCCAGTATCAAGGCAATCCCGTATACAGGGAATTTTGCGATTATTTGAAAAGAAATGAATCCAATGTTCATAAAATAGCGGACATCCCCTTTCTACCCATAGAATTTTTTAAATCCAAGAAAGTTGTTACAGGCAATTTTAAAAAAGAAACCATATTTACCAGTAGCGGTACCACCGGAAGCGAGGTCAGCAAACACTACGTTCGGGATCTAAGTATATATGAAAACAGCTACATGAATGCTTTTAAAGCGTTTTATGGGAATATAGAGGACTATTGTGTATTGGCACTATTGCCTTCTTATTTGGAACGGACCGGATCATCCCTTATCTACATGGCCAATGACCTAATCCAAAAAAGCGGACACCCCTATAGCGGGTTTTATTTGAACAATATAGACCAGCTAAAAGAAACACTGTTGCGGTTGAACGCCTCCAACACCAAAATACTTCTATTAGGTGTTTCCTTTGCCCTGTTGGATATGGCCGAAAAATTTCAATTGAACCTCAACAACACCATTGTAATGGAAACAGGGGGTATGAAAGGCCGAAAAAAAGAATTGATCAGGGAGGAATTGCACAGTTTGTTAAAAAAAGGGTTTGGGGTGCAACATATCCATTCAGAATATGGGATGACAGAACTCTTATCCCAGGCCTACTCTAAAGGGAACGGCAAATTCTATTGTCCAAAATGGATGCAGGTATTGACGCGTGAAACCGAAGATCCACTTACCCCACAGCAAGCGGGGAAAACAGGAGGGATAAACATCATAGATTTGGCCAACATACACTCCTGTGCCTTTATAGCTACCCAGGATTTGGGAAAAGTGCATCCTAATGGTAGCTTTGAAATCCTAGGTCGTTTTGACCATTCGGACATTCGAGGGTGCAACCTCATGGCCCTATAGCCCCAAAATCTTCGCATCTACAAAAAAGGTGGAAGCCACATCAATCTCGTAATCGGAGGATAAAAACTCATCAGTAACCGTTTTTAACCTTAGTGTATAGCTGTCTTTTTTTATATATTCCTTTAAATCTTCGGGTGTTGTATTCAATTCCAATAGCTGCCCTGCGGTAGCCGAAACCTCATTGTTCCAAGCAATTTCTATCTCTGGCAAATCCTCAGCCGACATATATACTGTAATGGATTCCAAAAAGCTAAAATCCTCCCCTTCTGGAGAATTTACCGAAAGGCTTAATTTGGTAAGTACAATTTCCTCTATCAGATCTTTTCTAGTATCATTTACCTCAAATTTGGAAGTAGAATTGGTTTCGGTCTCCGGTGTATAGACGTCAAAAGGCAAATCTATCCCTGAGGAAGACGGTATAACCACCCTTTGGTTAAAGTCCATTTCAAATTTGGTAAGTTCGTCCAATTTATCACAGGAACTAAAAAGGCCCACTAAGGCAAATAGCAATAAACACTTCTTCATATTGTACAATTTTACTAAGCTAACGGGTTTCCCTAAGGATTATTGGAAACCAAATGTTAAAAATAGAATTGATTATTGGGCAACCAACACAAAATAATTCTTTTTCCCTCGCTGTAATAAAACATACTTATCGTTGATCAGGTCTTTTGCCGTAATAGTGTAATCTTCTTTTACCTTTTCCTTATTTACCGAAATGGAATTTTGCTTCAATTCGCGCCTGGCCTCCCCATTAGAGCCCAAGAACCCTGTCTTAGCCGCTAAGGCTCCAATCATATCCAGGCCATTATCTATCTCCACCTTGGAAATCTCTGCCTGTGGTACTCCCTCAAAAATCTCTAAAAACGTCTTTTCGGTCAGTTTTTTTAAATCCTCAGAAACAGACTTGCCAAATAATATATTACTGGCTTTTATGGCGTTGTCCAAATCCTCCTGCGAATGGACCATAATTGTAATCTCATCGGCCAACCGCTTCTGCAGAATCCTTAGATGTGGTGCTTCCTGATGGGCCTTCACCAAATCCATAATTTCTTCCTTCGATAGAAATGTGAAAATCTTAATATATTTTTCTGCATCCTCATCAGAGGTATTCAACCAATATTGGTAAAATTTATAAGGCGATGTCCTTTCAGGGTCCAACCATATATTGCCTCCTTCGGTCTTTCCAAATTTGGTGCCATCTGCCTTGGTAATCAAAGGACAGGTAAGGGCATATCCTTTCCCTCCCCCAATCCTTCTAATTAGTTCGGTTCCCGTAGTAATGTTCCCCCATTGGTCACTTCCCCCCATTTGAAGGGTACAGTTGTGCTCTCTAAAAAGATGAAGAAAATCATACCCTTGAACCAGTTGATAGGTAAACTCGGTAAAAGACATCCCTTCCTTGGCCTCCGCCGAAAGTCGCTTTTTTACAGAGTCCTTGGCCATCATGTAATTTACGGTTATATGCTTCCCTACGTCACGTATAAATTCCAGGAAAGAAAAATTCTTCATCCAGTCATAGTTGTTCACCAAGACCGCACTATTTTCCCGACCACTATTAAAATCCAAAAACCGCGATAGCTGCGCTTTTATTCCCGCTTGGTTATGTGCCAAAGTTGCTTCATCAAGCAAATTTCGCTCTGCCGACTTTCCGGAAGGATCTCCGATCATCCCTGTAGCCCCTCCTATTAAAGCATAAGGTTTATGGCCTGCCAATTGAAAATGGCGCAGCATCATCACCCCCACCAAATGACCAATATGCAGCGAGTCTGCCGTTGGATCTATTCCCACATATGCGGATTGCATTTCACCTAACAAATGTTCCTCTGTACCGGGCATTGCATCGTGCAACATTCCCCTCCATTTTAATTCTTCTACAAAGTTTGAAGTCATGCTTTAAATGTTCTGTTTCAATAATAGCTACAAATATAAAATAATAGCTTGCTTTACTCTCTCCAAAAACCGAATAAATTGAAGTCAATTAAGTAAATTTGCCCTATGATTCTAGTCACAGGCGGTACCGGATTGGTAGGGGCACACCTTCTTTTGCAATTATTGCAATCTGGTGCCAAGGTAAAAGCCATTTACCGCAATAAAAGTAAACTTGAGCTAGTACAAAAGGTGTTTGGTTATTATACAGACCAACACCGAGAGCTCTTCCTACAAATTGAATGGATACAAGCCGACCTCAACGACCTACCTGCCTTGGAAATGGCTTTCACCGGCGTTTCCCATGTTTATCATTGCGCCGCCTTAATTTCATTTGACCCGGCCGATTACGAACAATTACGGACCGTAAACATTGAGGGGACAAAGAACATTGTTAATTTATGTATTGCCCATAAGGTTAAAAAATTATGCTACACCAGCTCCGTAGCAACTATTGGCCGAACAACAGATACTAAGGAAGCAACGGAAGAAACCGATTGGACCACACAAGGAGCCAATGTATATGCCCTTACCAAGATGGATGCCGAATTGGAAGTCTGGAGAGCTTCACAGGAAAACGTAGCCGTGGTCATTATAAATCCAGGTGTAATTATAGGCCCCGGGTTTTGGGAAACCGGTACCGGCGTCTTATTTAGAACAGCTTTTAAAGCCAATAAATATTACCCTCCAGGGGGAACCGGATTTGTCTCCGTTACGGACGTGGTTAGCTCCATGACCCAATTGATGCAATCTCCCATAATCAACGAAAGGTTCATTGTAGTGGCCAAGCAGTTGACCTATAAGGAAATATTGAACCAATTAACTTTGGCTTTTAACAAACCTGCCCCAACAAGACCCATTAAATTTTGGGAATTGGAGATATTGTGGCGATTGGACTGGCTTAGGAACCTTGTCATGAATAACGGAAGAAAACTTACCAAAATTTCGGTACGGTCACTTAGAAAAATACAGCGATACAATACCGAAAAAATAAAAAAACAATTAGGGTTTACCTATGAAAGCTTGGATGGGGCTATAAAACTGTCTTGCAAAAAATTTATGGAAGAGAATCCTTAGCTGCTTTCTTTTTCTTATCAAGACCAAGTCTCTCCCTTTCCTTGGCAGACTTTATGGAATCCATTTTCTTGTTGTGTTCCTCCATATACTGCTCATCCTTTTCCAATTTGTCTTTTACCGCGGTATAAATGGCCTCATATTCCGAAGGGTTGGAGGCGTAATATAGATCGCTCTTAACAAATTGAAGGCTGTCTATTCCGTACTTGGAATAGATATATCCCATAGGTTCTATATCGTACTCGTTCAATATATCCTGATTCATGTTCTTCGCCGCGTTTATCACCGCCATATCATACAATACGGAAGTCATTTTTTCGCTGGGAATAAGATTCTCAGGTTTCTCCACCACCTTTTCATTGCAGGAAAACAGCAGAATCAATACCAGTAGAACACCATATTTTGCCATAACTACCTATTAAAAGTTAACCGCATCGCCTTCCTTTCCTCGGAAAACTTACCATTTTCATAAGCCAAATGCCCATTTACAAAGGTATGTGTTATTCTAGACTTAAAGGAGGCACCTTCAAACGGGGACCAGCCGCATTTGTAGGCAATATTATCTTTGGTCACCCTCCATGGATCCTGCAGGTCAACAATAGCTAAATCCGCATAATAGCCCTCGCGAATGAATCCACGTTTATTTATTTGAAATAACTTTGCGGGATTGTGGCACATTTTTTCCACGATTCGTTCCAGGGCAATCTTACCGGAATGGTAATTTTCCAGCATAGCCGGCAAAGCGTGCTGTACCAATGGCCCACCTGATGGGGCTGCCGTATAGGGATTATTCTTTTCCTCCATGGTATGTGGAGCATGATCCGTAGCAACGACATCTATACGATCATCCAGCAATGCCTGCCAAAGCTGTTCACGGTCCACTGCAGTTTTTACGGCCGGATTCCATTTAATCAAAGTTCCTTTGGATTCATAATCCTCCTCAGAAAACCAAAGATGATGAATACACACCTCTGCAGTGATTTTCTTCTCTTCCAGTGGAATATCATTTCTAAATAACTGGGTCTCCTTTCCCGTTGACACGTGAAAAACATGTAACCTAGCGCCGGTTTTTTCTGCCAAGGCAATTGCCCGGGAGGAGGATAGGTAACAAGCTTCCTCACTTCTTATCAAAGGGTGGCATTGTATTGGGATATCGTCTCCATATCTTTCCTTATAGGTGGCCATATTGGCCCTAATGGTTGCCTCATCCTCACAATGGGCAGAAATTACCATCTCGGTATTCCTAAAAATTTTTTCGATCACCTCTTCATTATCCACCAACATATTTCCCGTAGAAGAACCCAAAAAGAGTTTTACCCCAGAACAGGCATTTTTATCCAATCTCTTAAGCTCTTCCAAATTATCATTGGTACCCCCAAACAGGAAAGAGTAATTGGCAAATGAAGTATCCCTGGCCACCTCAAATTTGGCCTCAAGGGCGTCTATTGTGGTTGTTTGCGGATTGGTATTGGGCTGTTCCATATACGTGGTAATACCCCCGGCAACGGCTGCCCTGCTCTCTGTGGCAATGTTTCCTTTATGGGTTAGACCTGGCTCCCTAAAATGCACCTGATCATCTATAACACCCGGTATAAGATACTTCCCCTCTACATCAATGACCGTTGTGGCCAAATCAGAGGATATACTGTCATCTATCTTAAGAATTATATCATCCTCCAATAACACATCACTGGAGAATATCTTGTTTTCATTGACAATTGTAGCATTTTTAATCAGTATCCTCCCCATTTTAAAATTTCTTTTTATGAAACAAACTTCTTATTTTCATTTGTAGTACCCCAAATACCGCTTCATTAATAATAGATGCGCTCATCTTTGATTTTCCCCTGACCCTGTCCGTAAAAACAATAGGCACTTCTTCTATTTTATAACCCTCAAGATGAGCCCTAAACTTCATTTCGATCTGAAAAGCATAGCCAATAAACTTAACGGAATCCAAATTAATCGTCTCCAATACTTTTCTTCTATAGCAAACAAAACCCGCCGTGGGGTCGTGAACCTTCATTCCGGTAATACATTTTACATAGAAAGAAGCCCCGTAGGACAATAATATTCTATGCAAAGGCCAATTTACCACATTTATGCCCTTTTTATATCGGGATCCAATGGTAACATCAGCCCCGTTTACACATGCTTCTCGCAATTTTAACAGGTCTTCCGGGGCATGTGAAAAATCGGCATCCATTTCAAAAATGTAGTCGTATTTCCTTTCTATAGCCCATTTAAACCCATGAATATAGGCTGTCCCCAATCCAAATTTCTCCTGTCTTACCTCTAAAAACAATCTATTTGAATATTGCTGTTGCAGCTCCTGAACCAACTGGCCCGTACCATCTGGAGAATTATCATCTACAACAAGGATATGGAAATCCTGTTCCAAGGCAAAGACGGCATCAATAATAAGCCCAATGTTTTCAATCTCATTGAAGGTAGGAATAATGACCAAGCTATCCGCCATCTAGGTATTACAATTTTAGCAAAAATAGTATTTTAAAATCTGTATCGAAATATCAGGGCAGATTTATGATTTTTTTAAATATTTTCCGCTCTATACCAATTAGTGCAACTGCCTACATCAATATC
>JBFHGV010000023.1:0-13987 GCA_041582955.1 Arenibacter sp. | reverse complement strand
TATCCCTTTTATGGGCAGTCCCTTGCGCACAAAGAGCTTTCCATTGGGCTTGATTCGTCCTGTAAAGTCTACAAAGGACTTATTGAGCTCCCCACTGGATCCGTAAATATCCAAATGATCGGCATCCATTGAAGTTATACAGGCCACATTGGGAGACAGCCTAAGAAATGAGCGATCAAACTCATCGGCCTCCACCACGGAATAGGCAGTACCTTCCAACAAAAAATTACTATTAAAATCCTCTGAGATACCTCCTAAAAATGCAGTTATCGGAGTCCCTGTTTCCCTTAACAAATGTGCCAAGATACAGGACGTAGTAGTCTTACCGTGAGTTCCCGCCACCGCAAAGCAAAAGGTATCTCTTGTTATAAGCCCTAAAACTTCCGATCGTTTTTTAATCTGGAATCCATGATCCTTAAAATAATTATATTCCAAGTGACTAGAGGGAACCGCCGGGGTATATACCACCATGGTCGTTTTAGCATCCTTATACCCTTCCTCAATAAAATCTACATTATCCTCATAATGCACAGGGATTCCCACCGCCTCCAACTCCCGTGTAAGCGGAGTTGGAGTCTTATCATAGCCGGAAACTTTCTTACCTATGAAATTAAAATATCGGGCAAGCGCAGACATACCTATACCTCCTATACCTATAAAATAGACGCTATGTATATCTTTAATATTCATCCTTCAACAACTACGGCAATAAATTTTCTATTTCGTTTACAATTTCCTTTGTTGCATTGGGCAAGGCAAGCTTTTTAATATTGCCCCCCAATTTTTCCTGCAAACTTTTTGTCAGCATCAAATCGGAAAAGCAGGATTCAAACTTATTGTCCAAGTCCACTTCCCTTACCATGATAGCGGCCTCTTTCTCTACAAGGGCCATTGCATTTTTAGTTTGATGGTCCTCCGCCACATTGGGGGAAGGAATAAAAATTACGGGTTTGCCCACAATGCACAATTCCGATACGGAACCTGCACCGGCCCTTGAAATAATTATATCACCGGCCCTATAGGCCAAATCCATCCGATTTACAAAAGCAAATACCTTGACCTCTTCATTTTCATATTTTTTATACTCCTCATAATACAACTTACCACATTGCCAAATAATCTGTATTCCAAAAGTTTTAAAAAAGGACAATTTTTCCTCCAAGAGCTCATTCACCCTTCTTGCCCCCAAACTACCGCCCAAAATCAATAAAGTAGGTTTGTTTGGCTGCAATCCAAAGAAATTTAAGGCATCCGTCTTATCACTTGTCAAGGCCACCAGATCACCACGTACCGGGTTTCCCGTTTTTACAATTTTAGATTTAGGAAAGAATTTCTCCATTCCATCATAGGCCACACAAATTTTAGCAACCTTATTGGCCAAAAGCTTATTGGTAATCCCGGCATAAGAATTTTGCTCTTGTAGCACACAGGGAATACCCTTCCCAGAAGCCACCTTTAACAATGGCCCACTGGCAAACCCACCGGTACCCACCACCACATGGGGCTTAAACTTTCGCACTATGTTAACCGATTTTATCAAACTACTGATTACCTTAAATGGAAACATTAAATTTTTTAGGGTCAGTTTTCTCTGCAATCCACTTATCCACAGTCCCTCTATCCTATATCCAGCCTGAGGCACCTTTTCCATTTCCATTCTATCCTTGGCCCCTACAAATAGAAACTCGGCATCCGGATACCTTTGCTTTATCTCATTGGCTATAGCAATAGCGGGGTAAATATGCCCCCCTGTTCCTCCTCCTGATAATATAAATCTATAACTGCCCACTTAACACTTCTAAAGGGTTATTTTCATCTATTTCCTCTGGTTCTTCCTGTACCCTCTTATTGCTTGCGCTTAAGATGATCCCTATGGCCAAACAGGTCATCCAACTAGAGGTCCCCCCACTACTGATCAAGGGGAGGGTCTGTCCCGTTACCGGAAAAAGCTCTACGGCCACCGCCATATTTATCAAGGCCTGAAACACAATTGGAAGCCCTACGCCCAAAACCAATAATTTCCCAAATATGGTTTTATTGCCATTGGCAACCACTACTATTCTAAAAAGCAACAACAAGTAGAAGAACATTAAAACAAAGCCTCCCAGCAATCCGTATTCCTCTACAATTATGGCATAAATAAAATCGGACGAACTTTGTGGCAGAAAATTCTTCATAACACTTTTTCCCGCTCCATTACCTACAATTCCTCCTGAGGCGATAGCAATCTTTGCCTTTTCAATTTGATAATCGGCCTCTGTATCTTCCGGATTGGCAAAACTTTCTATCCTGCTCATCCAGGTATCCACCCTATTGGGAAACAAATCGGGTACGGCCTTGGCCGTTAAAACAAAGAGGGTCAACCCCAACAATCCTGCCCCTACTATCCCCAACAAGTACTTAAATGGATAGCCCCCCAAAAAGCAGAGTAGCAATACCATAGAGAATATTATACCGGCCGTTGAAAAGTTTGCCGGCAGAATTAAGATCACCACCAAAAATACGGGCAACCACAAGGGAAGAATACTCTCCTTGAACGTAATGGTCCTATCCTTGATCTTGGTTAGATATCTAGCCACATATATCATCAACACTACCGAGGCCAGGTTAGAGGTCTGAAAAGTAAATCCTACAATAGGTATTTTGATCCACCTACTGGCATTGGCTCCATCTATCACCTGCCCCTGGGCCAAGGTATAAAGCAATAAAAGCAACACCACTGGCATTGCTATCAAGGACAGTCCCTTAAAGAAATGGGTAGGGATGCGATGCACCCCGTAAATAATCCCAAACCCCATCAGCAGTAATATGGCATGCTTAAGGAGGTAGCCAATGGTTGTTCCATTACCCACCACGTACACTAGGTTACTACTTGCACTATAAACAGGCAAAAAGGAGAACAATGCCAAAAGGGCAACCACTGCCCAAATAGCTTTATCTCCATTTATTTTGTTTAAAAATCCAAACACAGCTTATAATTTTTTTATTGCCGCCTTAAATTGATTTCCTCTATCCATGTAATTTTCGAACAAGTCAAAACTGGCACATGCTGGAGACAACAATACCGTATCTCCACGCTCAGCTATCTTATAGGCCACCTTCACTGCCTGATCCATTGCAAATGTTTCTACCATTAGATCTACCACATTGCCAAAAGCATCTATAATCTTTGAATTGTCCTTTCCCAAACATATGATAGCCTTCACTTTCTCCCGTACCAAAGGCATCAACTCCCTATAGTCATTTCCTTTATCCACACCGCCAACAATCCATACCGTAGGCGTTTTCATACTGTCCAAGGCGTAATAGGTAGCGTTTACATTGGTAGCCTTGGAATCGTTTACATATTGAACATGATGTATTTTCAACACCTTTTCCAACCTGTGTTCCGCACCTTGAAAACTCTCTATACTGCGCCGTATAGTTTCTTTTCTAATACTGATCAATTTAGCCGCAGTGGTAGCGGCCATAGTATTTTTCACATTGTGTTTACCTTCCAAAGCCAAAGCATCTCTACTCATTTCCGTAGTGTTATTTTTTATTTTAATAATAATTTTATCCTTTTCTATAAATGCCCCCTCTTCCAATTTCCTTTCCAACGAAAAGGGCAGCAATTTTGATCTTACAGGGTTCTTCTTTAACCAGTCCACGATTACTTCATCATCTGCATCATATCTTAAATAATCGTCCTTGGTCTGGTTCATCGCAATCCTAAACTTGGACGCTATATAATTGTCAAATTTATAATCATATCTATCCAGGTGGTCTGGAGTAATATTTGTTAGCACGGCTATATGCGGTTTAAAATCCACTATGCCATCCAACTGAAAGCTACTTATCTCCAGAACATAGTAATCATGATCCCTTTCTGCAACCATTTTGGCGTAACTATCTCCAATATTCCCTGCCATTCCCACATCCAGGCCTGCCTCTTTAAAAATGTGGTTCGTTAACATAGTAGTGGTAGTTTTTCCGTTACTACCGGTTATCCCAACAATGGTGGCCTGCGTATAACGGGTGGCAAATTCAATTTCCGAAACAACGGGCACGCCTCTCTCTTTTAGAGCCACTACCAAAGGAACCGAATCCGGGATTCCCGGGCTTTTCATCACCACATCGGCATTTAAAATCTTATCCTCGGTATGTTGCAACTCCTCCCACTCTATCTTATAATGTTCAAGAACTTCTTTATATTTTTCCTTTACTGGACCTTTGTCACTAACAAAAACCTGAAAACCCTCCTTTATCCCCAAAATGGCAGTACCTACGCCACTTTCACCTCCACCGAGAACCACCAAACGCTTCATACTATCTCACCTTTAGGGTTACAATGGTAATCACCGCCAAGAGTATTCCTACTACCCACAATCTGGTTACGATCTTACTTTCGTGGTACCCTTTTTTCTGGTAATGGTGATGCAAGGGGGCCATTAAGAAAATACGTTTTCCCTCTCCAAATCTCTTCTTACTATATTTAAAGTAACCTACCTGCAACATTACCGAGATGGACTCCGCAAAAAAGATTCCGCACAAAACCGGAATCAACAATTCCTTTCTGATAATAATTGCAATTACAGCTATGATCCCCCCTATGGTCAAGCTACCCGTATCACCCATAAAGACTGTTGCGGGATAGGCATTGTACCAGAGAAAACCTACCAATGCCCCTACGAATGCCGCAATAAAGACCACTACCTCACCTACTCTAGGAATAAACATGATATCCAAGTAATCCGAAAAAATAATATTACCGGAAACCAGAGTAAATATCCCAAGGGTAAACACTATGATTGCCGAAGTCCCTGCTGCCAATCCGTCTATGCCATCGGTAAGGTTGGCTCCATTGGAAACGGCCGTTACAATTATGATGATGATCGGAATAAACACCAACCAGGCATATTTGTCCATTCCGTCTCCCATCCAACTTATAAATCGGGCATAATCCAGCTCATTATTTTTAATAAACGGCAGAGTGGTCATGGTAGACTTTATTTCTTTTCCTGGAACCTCCTCTAGGGTATAGCTCTGTGTAATTACCGTTTTTCCGTGCTCCTTCATGGTAACATCGGGGTGAAAATACAGCACCGCACCCACCATCAATCCAAGAACTACCTGCCCCATTACCTTGAAGCGCCCCTTTAGTCCCTCCTTATCCTTTTTAAATATTTTAATATAATCATCCACAAAACCTATGATTCCCATCCAAATGGTGGTAACGATCAAAAGAATGATATAAATATTATCCAGAACACGGGCAAACAACAGAACCGGGATCATCGTAGACATAATAATGATTAAACCGCCCATGGTTGGGGTACCCGCCTTCTGTGATTGCCCCTGTAGACCAAGATCCCTTACGGTTTCCCCTATTTGTTTACGCTGCAGGAAGAGTATTATCCGCTTCCCATAGACCGTAGCCAAAAGAAGAGACAGCATCACTGCCAGAGCCGCCCTAAACGTAATAAACTGAAAAAGCCCCGCCCCTGGCAGTTGGTATTGATTTTCCAAATATTCGAATAGGTAGTAAAGCATTCCTGGTTTATTGTATTTATCGTTTTTTTTAATCTATGGCTGTAGGCACAAGAACTATTTTCCCAGGCTATCCAGCAGCTCCTTAACTATTTTATAATCATCAAAATCCTCTCGGATCCCTTTTGTCTCCTGATAGGTTTCATGACCTTTTCCGGCCACTAAAATGATATCCTTGGCCGCAGCCAATTGACAGGCCGTTTTAATGGCCTGTTTCCTATTTTCTATGGACAAAATTTTCTTAACGTGCTGAGGCTCCACCCCAGCCTCCATTTCCTCCATTATCACTCTGGGTGATTCTGACCTTGGATTATCTGAGGTAAAAATAACTTTGTTGCTAAGGGAAGATGCGATATGACCCATAACCGGACGCTTAGACTTGTCTCTGTCACCACCACACCCCACGACGGTGATGACGTTTTCATTTCCAGTCCTCAATGTACCGATAGTTTCAAGTACATTTTTCAAGGCATCCGGAGTATGGGCATAATCAACAATAGCTGTAATATTTTCTTTTGATATGTAATACTGAAACCTTCCGTCCACATTTTCCAGCTCACTTAAGAGTCGTAAAGTCTCCAGTTTTTCCAACCCCAACAAATCAGCCGCCCCAAAAATGGCCAGCATATTATAGGCATTAAAATCACCGATCAACCTGGACCACACCTCATTATCATCAATCTTTAACAACTGTCCGTTAAACTGTTTCTCCAAAATTTGCCCCCTGTAATCCGCATAGGATTTAAGTGCGTAGGTATATTTCCTAGCCTTAGTATTCTGCAGCATTACCAAGCCGTTTTTATCATCAATATTTGTCAACGCAAAGGCCCGTTTAGAAAGTGCATCAAACAATATCTTCTTGGTATCCCTGTACTCTGCAAATGTTTTGTGGTAATCCAGATGATCATGGGAAAGATTCGTGAAAATAGCCCCCTCAAAGGTTAGAGCTTCCGTTCTTTTCTGGCTAATTCCATGCGAGCTCACCTCCATAAAGCAGTACTCTACCCCTGCTTTGCTCATCTGATCCAAGTATTTATTTATGGTCAGTGCATCGGGTGTGGTATGAGTACTAGGGTACTCCGTTTTATCTACCATTATCCTAATTGTAGAAATGAGTCCCACCTTGTACCCTGCCTTTACAAACAAATGGTATAACAAACTACTGATGGTTGTTTTTCCATTAGTCCCGGTAATGCCCACCAATTTTAAATTTTTGGAGGGGTTATTATAGAAATTGGCCGCCATAATGGCCAAGGCACTATTAGCGTTATCTACTGCTACATAAGTTACTTCGTCTTCCATTTTCTGTGGCAGCTCCTCGCATATTACAGCCTTGGCACCCGAAGCAACGGTCTGTTCAATAAATTGATGACCATCTACCACCAGCCCTTTAATAGCCACAAAAACATCGGCTACCCCCACCTTTCTGGAATCGAAACAGATATTGTTTACCATCACCGAAGTAGATCCACTTACCGCCGATAGGCCAACCCCGTACAATATGTCTTTTAGCGACTTCATGATAGCTCCAATACTATTTTATTTACCTTTTTTAAATCGGTCCCCTTGGAAATGGATTGTTTCCTAACCTTTCCATTGCCCTTTACCTCTACCTCTATTCCCAAATTCTCCAAGATAGATACGGCATCCATACCACTCATACCCTCCACATTGGGCACCTGCTTATATTTTTTATTGGCATCGGCATAATAACGCTGATATGCTTCATCCAATTCCTCGCTATCCACCTCATCCACATCTACCTCATCTATCATGGGAGAGCTGGCGTAAATCTTTTGCGCCACGGACTTAAATACCGGCCCGGACACGTCTGCCCCGTAATACCCTACACTTTTATCTGGCTCATGTATCACTACAATACAGGAATATTTTGGATTATCAGCTGGAAAGTAACCCGCAAAAGTGGAGATATACTTCATCACCTCGGGATCCTTGGAAACGTAATTCTTTTGAGTAGTACCGGTTTTGCCTGCCATAGAAAAGTTGGGAGAATACAAGCCATGACCCGTTCCATACTTCTTTTCTACTACATTCTTCAACAGCTGTTTGGCCTTGGCTGCAGTTTCCTTGGAACATATGGAAGGGTTTATTACTTCCTTTTCAAATTTTAAGATTGTTTTATCCCACTCCTTAACCTCTTTTATCAACCTTGGCCTTAACATTTCACCGTCATTGGCAATTGCATTGTAAAACGTAAGGGTCTGCAAAGGGGTTAACGAAACCTCATATCCATAGGACATCCACGCAAGGGAAACCCCAGACCAGCCTTTATCCCCCGGATAGCGAATCACCGGCTTTCCTTCGCCTTTTATAGGAAGCCCCAACTCCCTATGCAACCCCATATTCATCAAGCGGTTTACAAATTTTTCTGGCTTATCCTTATAATTCGTATTAATAATCTTAGCAAAGGCCGTATTGGAAGAAACCTCAAAAGCTTTGGCCGCTGTTATCTTTCCATAACCTCCATATTTAGAATCCCTTACCGTTCTATTATAGACCTTATAGGTACCCTTTTCCGTATCCACCACTGTACTGGTATCTATTACCTTATCCTCCAATGCCACTACCATGGACATAAGCTTAAAAGTAGAACCCGGCTCGTGCGATTCTCCTATGGCGTAATTTAACCTCTCGTAATATTTACCCTCCGTGGTTCTCCCTAAATTGGAAATAGCCTTAACCTCTCCGGTCTTGGTCTCCATCACAATTACACATCCGTGCTCTGCATTGTATTTTTCCAATTGCCGCAATAAGGCGTGGTGGGCTATATCCTGAATATTTATATCAATGGTAGACACCACGTCATAACCATCTTTAGGCTCTACAATATTGTCCCAACCTATGGGCTTCCATTGACCTTTAGCTATTTTTTGCTTTAACCGCTTTCCCTCAACACCTCTCAAATACTCCCCAAAGGCACCTTCCAGCCCAACCCTTGTATAATATCCGTTCTCATCTTCCCTTTCGTACCCCACACTGCGTTCCGCAATTTTTCCCAATGGATGTTCACGTACAATCTTTTGCTCAATAATTAAACCTCCCTTATAAGGACCTTTGTTAAAAAGAGGAAATTGTTTTACCGCTACATAATCAGAATAATCCAAATTACGGGCTACCAGAGCATATCTATTCTTGTTTACCTTGGCCTTTCTCAACAATTGCTGATAATGAGAGGTGGTCTTCCCAAATAATTTTGCCAAGGAATCAGACAAGGCCTTTACATTCTCTTCAAAATCCTTGTTGGCCACTGTTACCGCATCAAAGCGAATGGTATAACGGGACACCGATGTAGCCAGCAAGCTTCCATCATCAGAATACAAATTGCCCCTCTTGGGGGCTATGGTAAACATCTTTTCTGTGCGAGCCATAGCCAGTTCCCGGTACTTATCCCCTTCAACCACCTGTATGCTCACCAGTTTAACCAACACGGCCATCGCAAACAGGAATAGAAATCCCGCCACAACGTACAACCTGGTCAATATGTTCTTCTCTGTTATTGGCACTATTAATTAATTGGTTTTAACCTTTATTTTTTTGGGTGGTGTTTCGGATGGAAACAACCCCTTTTTTTCCACAATCCGCATAACGGTAGACTCTAACTTTAACTCCTGCATATCTGAACGCACATCCACAAATTCACTCCTCAACTCCTTCACCTCCTCGTCCAAAGCGGCTATCCTATGCACCTTACCATCGGCACTGTGTGAACTGGCTATCATCACCGTAGCCAAAAAGGACACATAAATTATAAACATCCAATTCTTGGGTGCTCCGCCGCTAACCAAAAACTTCCCCCTCAATATGTCCAACAATCTCTTTCTCATAGCTAACACAAAAAAGCCTACCTTATATATATACCTGCAAAGCCTTAAACAGATTTAGCACTAAATCCGCTCTGCTATCCTTAATTTGGCACTTCTGGCCCTATTATTCAACTTTATCTCCTCCTTTGAGGGAACAATCAACCCCCCAACCTTTTTTAAGGGCACCTCAATGTTCCCATAAAAATCCTTCTCTGGTTCTCCTTCAAATTGCCCCGCCCTAATAAACCGCTTTACCAATCTATCTTCCAAGGAATGATAACTTATCACACTCAATCTTCCACCTACATCCAACAAATCTGGCACCTGCTCCAAGAACTCCCTAATGACCTGAATCTCCTGGTTCACCTCTATCCGTATGGCCTGATAGATCTGTGCCAATATCTTATGCTCTCTATGCTTAGGAAGAAAACTCCCCAAAACCTCTTTTAATTGCTCCGTGGTCTTTATTAGCCCTTCAGCCCTCTTAGCTATTATGACATTGGCCATGGCATTGGCGTTGCGCAAATCGCCATATTGAAACAATACCCGCCTTAAGGCATCATAATCATATTCATTGACCACATCATAGGCTGAGATTGCATTTTTTTTGCTCATCCGCATATCCAGATCAGCATCAAACCGGGTAGAAAACCCCCGTTCTGCCTGATCAAACTGATGAGACGACACACCAAAATCAGCCAAAATCCCATCTACCTTCTTAATGCCATAGAACTTCAAAAACTGCTTTATATATCTAAAATTTTCGTTGATCAACTGAAATCGATCATCCTCAATTTTATTCTGCAAGGCATCCTCGTCCTGATCAAAGGCCAACAACCTACCATCAACCCCCAACCGCTTCATTATCTCCCGGGAGTGGCCGCCACCACCAAAGGTCACATCCACATAAACGCCATTAGGCCTAATATTGAGCCCGTCCACAGACTCCTTCAACAATACCGGATTATGATAGCTCATCTTCGTCATCTCCCATTACTTCTTCTGCCAAGCTCGCAAAGTCCTCGGCCGTTTCTTCCAACACTTTTTCGTAATTCTCTTTGTCCCAGATCTCTACAATATTTATAGCCGAACTCAAGACCACCTCCTTGGCAATCCCCGCTACTTCCACCAAATTTTTTGGAATCAACAGTCGCCCCGTGGCATCAATTTCTACTACTTTTACACCAGCGGAAAACCTTCTTATGAAATCGTTGTTTTTCTTCTTAAACCGGTTCTTTTTGTTCATTTTCTGCATCAGCAAATTCCACTCTGCCATGGGATACAGTTCCAAACACGGCTGAAAAACAGATCGCTTTATCACAAAGCCTTCATTAATCACCGGGGACATTTGATTTTTAAGCGCCACAGGAAGCATTACCCTTCCCTTGGAATCGGCCTTACAATCATATGTTCCAATGAAATTTATCACTTAAAGTAGCTGGTTTTTAATTTGATAACTCAAAGATATAGAAATTATTACCACAATTTACCACAAAATACCACTTTGTTAATAAATTCTACACTTTATCGACAAAATACACCACAACGAACCTCAAAAGGAGTTTCATTATCCAGCTCAAAAAATTTTTTTTATAAAAAAATAATTTAAATATTAAGGTTCCGAAAACTTGATTATACTTGTATAATAATGAAATGCCTATATTTGCCAACTAAGAATACAAGCAATCCTTAATGGAAAAAAAGATAATTAGCGAGGGAAAATTCCGATATATTGAAATTGGTGAGGGAACACCTATTATCATATTGCACGGTCTTATGGGAGGATTGAGCAATTTCCGGGGTGTCATGGAACATTTTCCCCCTAAGGGCTATAAAGTTTTGGTGCCCGAACTCCCTATTTACGATATGCCCTTGCTAAAAACCAACGTTAAGAGCTTTGCCACTTTCCTAGAGCAGTTTATAGAACACAAGGGGCTTAAAGATGTAATTCTTTTAGGAAATTCCCTGGGCGGCCATATCGGCCTACTACACACCAAACTTTATCCAAAAATGGTTAAGGCACTGGTCATAACAGGTAGTTCAGGACTATATGAAAGTGCTATGGGCGATGGCTACCCCAAGAGGGGCGATTATGAGTTTATAAAGAAAAAGGCCCAGGATGTTTTTCATGATCCTGAGGTAGCTACCAAAGAAATAGTGGACGAGGTCTTTGCTACGGTGAACGATCGGATGAAATTGGTAAAAACCCTATCCATTGCCAAGAGTGCCATAAGACACAATATGTCCAAGGATTTACCACATATGCTGACTCCCACATGTATTATATGGGGCAAAAACGATACGGTTACCCCTCCCAATGTGGCCAAAGAATTCCACGAACTTCTTCCCGATTCCGATTTATTTTGGATAGACAAATGCGGACACGCCCCCATGATGGAGCATCCACAAGAGTTCAACAAGGTCCTTGATGCCTGGCTACAGAAGCGTAAATTTTAATTAATAGTCAGAAGTAATAATACTTTTATTTCACCTTATGAAAATAAAGTCGGCCAACTTTGTTATGAGCAACTCCAATGTGGCAAAATGCCCAAAGGAGCTTCTGCCTGAATACGCCTTTATTGGACGCTCCAATGTAGGAAAGTCATCGTTGATCAATATGCTCACCCAACGAAAAAGCCTGGCTAAAACCTCTGGTAGACCTGGAAAGACACAGCTAATAAACCACTTTAAGATAAACGAGAATTGGTTCCTGGTAGATTTACCGGGTTATGGGTATGCCCGTGTATCAAAAAAGGATAAAAAGACTTTTCAAAAATATATCACGGATTACTTCCTAGAGCGCCAACAACTGGTATGTGCCTTTGTTTTGGTCGATATTAGGCACGAACCGCAAAAGGTAGATTTGGAATTTATGGAATGGATGGGCGAAAATCAGATTCCCTTCTGTCTTATTTTTACCAAGGCAGACAAATTAAAGCCCAAAGCCATAGAAAACCATGTAGACACATACCTTAAAGCCCTTTTAGAAGGGGTTTGGGAAGAAGCTCCCAAGTATTTTGTGACCTCCTCCACCAATGGCGAGGGCAAGGAAGAATTACTTGAATTTATTGAGGATATCAACACCAACTACTTCAAAGAAATCAAGTAGCGCAGCTTACTCCATTTTTAGGTTAAGCCCTTGAACCGTCTTCTGCTGTGATGGCTTGATATTTTTGGCGTATAGCTAAAATAAGATCTTCCTGACCCTGCATTTGAGCTATCTCCTCCCTATCAAGAAAGTTACACAACCTGCCACCTAAAGATACAAAGACCATAGGCCATTTGTTTTGACCTGTTCCATGATCTGGGTATTTCCTGGAAAACTCGTCACTGTGCAAAAATTCCATTGGAACGCCCCAGGACTTCCTAAAGTCTTTCCATTTCCTATTTTCGCCCAACACTCCATGGGTAATGACACATAACCCACAATCATATGTTTTGGGACTTAACATCTTATGAGCACTATCCAATAAGGCATTGGCCAAGCCAGAATGGGCATTGTACACAAAAACCAAACGCTCTACCACAGTATTATCCAAAAGTCCATTTTTTAGTTCCACCCTATTTTAGTCGGAACCCAAGGCAAAAACTATACAACGGGGATCTAAATAATACTGACAGCACCCTATCATGGGGTTCAGGCCTATTTCTTCAACTCCAACTTTTCTGCAAAATAATCGCAAAAATCCTTCATGGTAGCCGTCATTTTTTCGTCCTGTGTAGCCTTCATAAAAGTATCGGACAATGACACCAATGTCTGATGAAAGAACACCTTCATTTCATCTACGGGCATATCCTTGGTCCATAAATCTATTTTTAAGGATTCTTGGTTCTTGCTGTCCCAAACCGACAATAACATTGCCTTGGCCTCTTCGTTGTTTATACCACCGTCTTGGGCAGACCATGAAAGCTCCTCTGGAACCCTATTTTCATCCAATCCAACCTTTAACTTAATTTCTGATGTATGCACTTTTGCCATAATTTTACTTTATTTGATATTTTGCGACCTCTTACAACTTCTTTGGTTTATATTTCGATTTTTTAAACAACTCCTCTCCAGGCACGGTCAACATTTCCTGTAAAGTAATCTTATTGTTTTCCATAAAGGCCTTTACTATACGATAACCCATATACCTCCCAATTTTTCCCGGCGATTCATTGTCCAGCTCCAACTCAAACTTGGAAAAGGGAGCAGGATCCAAGAATCGCGGTCCCAATTTACTGTTGGTACTATACAGCAATTCCCGTTCTATAAAATACCGCCATATCTGTTCTTCATTGGCAATGGCCCAATCCATTTTTTCTGGAAGGTAGCCCAATATAGTGGCCTCATCCTTTAAAGGCATCAACCGCTCCATGACATACAATTCCTTACCGTAATAAATAAGTTGCGACAAAAATGTACGGTCTCTGGGAGACGGAACCACCGTTTTGGCAAAGGCACTGGCCACATCCCGGGTCAAATACCGTTGATCCAGATCATTGGCTATATATTTAGAAATACCTTGATAGAACTTATGCGAAGCCCCCAAATAATTATCCAGACCAATTAGCAGCAAACTATCTGTGAGGATAATTCTGTTGTTATAATCCACATCAGTGGTAACTGTAACCACTTTAGGTACCTTGTAGCC
>JBFHGV010000022.1:0-14094 GCA_041582955.1 Arenibacter sp. | reverse complement strand
TGGGGTATCTAAATATGTAGGTAGTGGTTTCGCCATTGGAGCAAGAGGTTCTTTGAACCGAATTGACAAATTGGGAGATGTAAGCGTGGACGACTTGTCGCACTATGCTGTTGATGGTACAATCAAATATAATTTCCTTCAGAACACAGTAGTTGATCCATTCATCGAAATAGGTGGTGGTTATACTTGGATTGATGAAATTGGTGCTGGAACCGTTAATGGTGGTGTTGGACTTAACTTCTGGTTTACTGAAAATATTGGTTTAACCTTACAGACTTCTTATAAGCATGCTTTTGAGGATTATTTGGCTAAGCATTTCCAACATATGGCCGGTCTTGCTATCAAATTTGGTGGTACTGATACAGATGGTGATGGAGTATACGATAAAGATGATGCTTGTCCTGAGGTTGCTGGTTTGGAAATGTTCAACGGATGTCCAGATGCTGATGGCGATGGTATAGAGGATAGTAAAGATGCTTGTCCTAATGAAGCTGGTTCCAAAGAAATGAACGGATGTCCAGATGCTGACGGTGACGGTGTTGCCGATAAAGACGATGCTTGTCCTAACGATGCAGGTCTTGCTGCCTTGGCAGGTTGTCCAGATGCTGATGGTGACGGTGTTGCCGATAAAGATGATTCTTGTCCTAACGAAGCAGGTCCTTCTGCCAATAAAGGATGCCCATGGCCTGATACTGACGGAGACGGAGTATTGGATAAAGATGATACTTGTCCAGATGTTGCCGGAACTGTTGCTAACCAAGGTTGTCCTGAGGTTACCCCAGAAGTTCAGAAGCAATTGAACGAATACGCTAGAACTATCTTGTTTGATACTGGTAAGTCTTCTATCAAAGCAGAGTCTACTTCTGTAATGGTCGATATTATCACTATCCTTAAAGAGTATCCTAATGCTAAATTTACAGTAGAAGGTCATACAGATAGCGTTGGTAGTTCTTCTTTGAACCAAAAACTTTCAGAGTCCAGAGCACTTTCTGTTAAGACTTTCCTAGTTGAAAAAGGTATTGAAGAGTTTAGATTATCTGCTATAGGTTACGGAGAAGATAAGCCTATCGCTTCTAACAGCACTAGATCTGGTAGAGCTCAAAACAGAAGAGTTGAAATTAACTTGGTGAAGTAATTCCCGGATAATTTTAAAACCATAATTAAAAGCCTCGCATTTGCGGGGCTTTTTTTATTTTTGGTGTGGTGATCAGGGAATGGGTTGTTGTCCACTTTTCTATTGCCGCTTAATTCTTAAACCTTAGACTTGTGCAGAGTTTTCTCCAAAAGGTAGTCCATGATTTATTGGGTACCTACAATTCCTTTGATGACTTAATTCTTGTTCTTCCCAGTAAAAGGGCAGGCACAATACTAAGGACCACTTTGGCCAAGACAGGGAATAGAACCATGTTTTCGCCCAAAATATACAGTATAGAGGGGTTTGTAGAAGAGATTTCCAACCTCCAAGGGGCTTCCAATATGGAACAGCTGTTTACGCTGTACCAAGCCTATATGGCCGTTGGGCCCAGTGAAAAGGATAGCTTTTCTACCTTCTCCAAATGGGGCCAGACCTTATTACAGGATTTTAATGAAATAGACCGGTATTTAATAGATTCCAAGGATATCTTTTCCTATTTGGCCAACATACAGGAAATAAGTCATTGGTCCCTGCAGAAGGAAAAGTCAGAGATCGTGGCAAATTACATCCAATTCTGGAACGGTCTGGAATTGTTGTACACCACCTTGAACGATTTATTGAAATCCAAAAGACTGGGGCATCAAGGCTTGATCTATCGGACGGCCTGTGAACAATTAAAGGAGTACTTGGCACAAACCGCAGACAACACACACATATTTATTGGCTTTAATGCCCTGAATACCGCGGAATCCTATATTATTCAGGAAATTCTTAAGCAAGGAAAGGCCGATATTTTTTGGGATGTAGATTCCTACTTTTTGGACGACCCCATTCATGATGCCGGATATTTTATTAGGCAACACAGAAATACATGGGACTGGCTCAAGGGTAAGACATTAAAGGGGGTAGAGAATAACTATCTGTCCCAAAAACACATTAGGATCGTAGGAGTGCCCAAGAATGTTTCCCAAACCAAATACGTGGGTAACTTGTTATTGGAGTTGCAAGCAGACAGCGCTGCCGATCTTAAAAAGACTGCTGTAGTTCTTGGAGATGAGACCTTGTTGAATCCCTTGTTGAACGCTATCCCAACAGAAATAGATAGCGTAAATATCACCATGGGCTATCCCTTAAAAAATACCCCACTTGCCAGTTTGTTCTCCCAATATTTCTCCGTACATATTAAAAAGGATCAACAGGGCTGGTATTATCAGCAATTGTTAGACTTTCTATCGCATCCCTATATACAAATCCTTTGTACCGAGAATGGCCGCAATACAGCCTTTATGTTGACTGAGGCCATAAAGAGGAATAACTGGGCTTTTATTACCGCCAAGAACTTAAAATCTATAGAACAAGGGAATCAGGATTTATTGGAATTGTTGTTTTTTAAAGAGGAGGTAAACAGTGGTGCTTTTATAGATCGCTGTGAGCAAATTATCCAATTATTACGGGATAGGTTCTTGGCCTTACGAGATGCATTGGGGCTGGAGTATTTGTACAAATTCCATACACAGTTCAATCAGCTTCGGGAGATGGTAAGTGAGTATTCCTTTGTGAACGACCTAAAATCCCTGGAAAGTCTATATACCGAGTTGATACGAAACGAAACCCTGGATTTTCAGGGAGAGCCATTGGAAGGCTTGCAGATAATGGGAATGTTGGAAAGTAGGGTGTTGGATTTTGAAACGGTTATTCTCACCTCTGTAAATGAAGGTATACTGCCGTCCGGAAAGGCGAATAATTCTTTTATTCCGTTCGACCTAAAGAAATATTATAAGCTTCCCACCTACAAGGAAAAGGATGCCGTCTATACTTATCATTTTTATCGTCTTTTACAACGGGCCAAAAACGTTTATTTGGTGTACAATACAGAGCCCGATGCCTTGGAAGGGGGAGAGAAGAGCAGGTTGCTTACACAACTCTTAACAGATGAGAATATGCTAGGAAGTATTACCGAAATAATTGCAGCTCCAGAAATTGTCCCTTCTGTTAAATCCCTTCAAAGCATAGATAAGGATTCTGGTCTTATGCAACTGATAAAGGAACATGCCAGCAATGGTTTTTCGCCAACCTCACTGAGCAACTATATTAGAAATCCAATGGACTTCTACAAGCGCAACCTTTTGGGGATAGATGATGTAATGGAAGTTGAGGAGACTGTTGCCCATAATACCTTTGGGACAATTGTTCATGATTCCTTGGAGGATCTCTACAAGCCTTTTCTGGGCAAATATTTGGATGCCAATATAATCAAGCAAATGATAGCCGCGGTGAAGCGGACGGTAACCGGTCACTTTGCCAAAAGCTTTGCCGATGGCGATATTAGCAGGGGCAAAAACCTTATTGCCTTTAATGTTGTGGTGCGCTACGTGGAAAATTTTCTAAAATTGGAGTTGAAGGAGGTAGAAAATCACAAGATCAAGATTTTGGGTATAGAAGAGAAGCTGCGTATTAACATTAACATTCCAGAACTGGATTTTCCTGTTGTGCTAAAAGGGAAATTGGACCGGATTGATGAAAAAGACGGACGGCTTAGAATTATAGATTACAAAACAGGCAAGGTTACCGGCCCAAATGTGGAAATTGTGGCATGGGAAGATTGTGTTGCCAGTTATGATTACAGTAAAGCCTTTCAGCTACTATGTTATGCCGTGATGTACAACCACAGTTGTCCTATAGAAACCATAGAAGCCGGGATAATTTCCTTTAAAAATTTAAGTGGCGGACTCCTCAATTTTGCCGTAAAGGAAAAAAAGGGCAGTAGAAACAAGGATATTTTGATTACCCAAGAAACTATTGCCCATTTTATGGATTGTCTAAAAACCCTGATATTGGAAATTGGTAACCCCCAATTGCCATTTGTAGAAAAAGAGGTTTAGGAATTATTTCTTATCTGGTCGCGTTGGCCGTACCTCTATTTTACTGGGCAAGGTTCTTGGATGCATATGCAATAGGTCTAATACCAACTCCCCAATGTCTTCGGGTTGTATTTTCCAAGCGTCCTTTTCAGAAGGTTCATTGTTGTTGAAATGGGTGGCCACGGAACCTGGCATTATGGTAGAAACCTTAATGTCATAAGGCCTTAGATCTAGCATCGCGGCCTGGGTGAAACCAACTACCCCAAATTTGGTGGCGTTATATCCCGCACCTTTGGCAAAGAAATTGGTACCTGCCAAACTTGCCAATGTTATGTAGTAGCCCTTGGATTTTTTTAATGCCTCTACCGAAGCCTTAAGCGTATGGAATACTCCATTGAGGTTAGTGTTTATCATTTCGTGCCAATGGGCGTCAGAAATTTCATCTACAGCAGCAAAGTGCCCTACTCCGGCATTGGCAACAACTACGTCCAAGGATCCCCATTTTTCCAAAATATTTTTTACAGCTGCCTGTTCATCCGCTAGTTTGGATACGTCAGAGGAAATGGCCATTACCCTATCTTCGGGTCCCAGTTCCTTGGCGGCCTTTTCTGCAGATTCCAATGACCTTCCACTGATGGCAACCTTCATGCCTGCCTCCAGTAATTGTACGGCTACCCCAAATCCTATTCCTTTGGAACCACCGGTAATATAAGCTACTTTATTCTTTAAATCGTTCATGATATTGCGTTTTTGTTGAGTGAAATTAGAATTATAGGGGCAGAATGTAAAAAAGTTAGCGTTATTGTTTTCTTAAAATAAGACTCCATGGCCATGGCAACAAACCCCATTTTTCTTATATAAACAGAGGGCTTCCAAAATTTGGAAGTATGGAATGCTAGATTCCGGAGTGCCGGTTGGTGCGGCTGTCATGGCCTTTTATTTTTGCGGTTCTTGGGACAGCTTGTTTTCTTTTTCTTTTTTCTTGTTCAGTTTTTTAAAGTAACGTCTGGTTAAAAAATTGTGTTTCAATGCCTCCGTAACCTCATTAAAATTTTTGACACCCTCCGAAACATTTTTCATACTGGTCTCCAGTTGATCTACCAAAACGGTATCGGTTGCCAGATAATTTATAGCTCCCTTGCCCTGTTCAATTTCGCTGAAAGTGGCATTGAGATTGGCCGACATTTTTTCCAAGGCTATGCTCGACCTTTCCAAATGGGCAATTATGTTCTGGATTTTTTTTCCGGAAATGGAATCGGTCAACAAAACCCCTGCACTACTTTGTTCCAGATCTATTTGTTTTGCCATTTGGTTCAATTGGGTAATCATTTGATTGGCCTGACTACTGGTGTGTTTCAAATTGCGAACGGTATGGGACAGCTCATTGGCCATGAGCGAATCATTTAATAATCGGCCAAGCGTCCCGTTTCCCTGGGTTAGTGAGCGGGTAACCGTAAGTAGGTTTTGTGTTAGCAATGCGGCATTTTCATTGGTTTGGTTTAGGGTGTTGAGCATATCCTGAGTGGCCACCCGGCTATAGGATTTTAATTCATCGCCTGGACCTATATGGGGCGACATTCCCGATCCCGGAACAATATTGATGAGCATGCTGCCTACCAGACCATCCGAACCTATGGTGGCAACGGCATCCTGCTTAATATGATCTTGCATTTTCTCGGCTATGATCATATGCACTTTAATAGAGGTATCATTAATCATTTCAATCTTATTTACCGTTCCTACATTGATACCCGAAAAACGAACATTGTTGCCATTTTGGAGTCCGTTGGCATTCTTAAAAATAGCACTAATGGGAATGGTCTTGCCAAACATATTCTGCCTGTTGCCTATTAAATAAGAGGCCACAACCAACAAAGCACTGCCAAAGACTACAAATATTCCAAGCTTCAAGTTTTCTAATTTTGTCTGTGCCATATCCTTATTTTTTAAAAAAAGCCTCTACTTTCGGATCAGTGGCCCGAGATAGTTGGTCAAAGCTGCCTTCAGCATAATTAATACCATCTACCAACAAGATCATTCGTTCCGATATTACACGGGCACAATCCACATCGTGGGTAATGATCAATGAAGAAGTGCCGTATTTTTTTTGAATAGAGCGCATGAGTTCTATAATTTCCTTTGAGGTTATAGGATCAAGTCCGCTAGTGGGCTCGTCGTATAGGATAACTTTGGGTTTTAGTATTAGCGCCCTGGCCAGGGCCACCCTTCTTTTCATTCCACCAGAGAGTTCAACGGGCATAAGGTCTATAGCATGTGCCAGCCCTACATTTTCCAATGCTTCCCGGACCAAAGGTTCTGTATCGTTAATTATCCCAAGGCGTTCCTTGTGTCTGCGCATGGGGAATTCCAAGTTTTCCCTAACCGTCATGGAATCGTATAGGGCACTTCCCTGGAAAAGAAAACCGATATCCGATCGCAACTCGTCCAATGTTTTTTGGTCTAAACCTCCAATCTCCTTTCCCAGTACTTTGACCGTGCCTCTATCCGGATTTACCAGGCCTACAAGGCATTTGATCATTACTGATTTTCCAGAGCCGGATTTCCCCATGACCACTAAGTTTTCTCCCTCCATCAAGGTCATGTTAAAACCGTTGAGCACATGATTGTTGCCAAAGCTTTTGTACAGGTCCTTTATTTCAATGACCGGAGTTCCCAAGGTTGGGTTTAACTCATTGTGTAATGTTTGGTCTTGTTTTGTCATGTTAAAGGTCATAAAAAATATCTGAAACAAAAACGGCTATAAAATCAACAAAAAACAACAGCAAGGAGGCCGTAACCACGGCCGTATTAGCGGCAACACCTACCCCTGCTGTTCCTTTTTTACAATAATATCCCTTATAGCACCCTACCAAACCAATGGCAAAACCAAAAAAAAAGGATTTTACCGTTGCCGGAATCAGGTCGCCAAAGGCCAAGGCATCAAACACGGTATTGAAATACAACAGAAAGGAAACATTCCCTTTTAGGTTCTCTACCAATGCCGATCCATATAGTGCAACCAAGTCACCGAAAATTACCAGAATGGGGAGCATAAGCGTAGTGGCCATAATACGGGTCACTACCAAATACTTAAACGGATTGGTTCCGGAAACTTCCATGGCATCTATTTGCTCCGTCACCCGCATAGAGCCCAATTCGGCTCCAATACCCGAGGCTATCCTACCGGCACAGATCAAAGCGGTAATAACTGGTCCTATTTCGCGTACAATGGAAATACCTACCATATTGGGCATCCAGGAAACGGCGCCGAACTGGATTAGGGTAGGTCTGGATTGAAGGGTAAGGACCAGACCGATGATAAACCCCGTTACCCCTACCAAAACCAAGGAGCGATTGCCCATTTCATAACACTGGCGTAAGAGCTCCTTAAATTCGAAGGGAGGCTTTATGGCTTCTTTAAAGAATCGGGCGGCAAAATAGGAGAGGTCACCAACCTCCATAAAAAATTGCTTTAACCCTTTAAATTTTGTTGATGTACTATCCATACCCATAAACAATTATAAGGCCCCGTTAAATCAAAGATACCATGAAAGCATACGGCTTAAAATGATGAATATCATATGAAGACAGTGCACATAAGCTTTGGCGTGGCCTGTGCGCTGAGGTTTAATAACCTTAGTTGCATGTCGGTTAGGAGAAAGGGCTTAAGGTTATGTTTGTAGCTCTTTAGGTTAAAAAGACCGTGACTGCCACTCAGGGGCTGCATGTGGCCTTAAGGCCCTTGGTCTAAGCAGTTAAGCCGTAAGGATGCAAGACTTTAAAGGGGGCTCAATAGTAAAACTACAACTTGTTAAGCCTACAAAATTATTGGTATTAAAGCTAAGGTCTAAAAATATCAAGATCTATAAAACGAAGGTTAAATTGTAAATTATTCAACAATTAACAGAAAAATTGTCATCTTTATTATAAAAAGACTTAAATAATTTACTTATTCGCTAGTTTTGATGCTTTTGTGTACATCCAAAAGAATGCAATATAATATTTAACCAAACCACAGACCAAAATGAAAATAGGCATATTAAAAGAAACCTTGGATGGAGAAAGAAGGGTTGCCATAACCCCTATCATTGCAAAGCAACTAATTGCCGCCGGATTTGAAATTCTGGTAGAGGAGGGGGCTGGAGAGCACTCTTCCTTTAAGGATTCGGATTATAAAGAGGTAGGAGTAGAGGTAGAGAAGAGAGGGGTGGTTTTTCACGAAGCCCAGGTGCTCTTAAAAATCAATCCTTTTGATGAGGAAGATTTAAAATTGGTAGACAAAGGACAGATCCTGATCAGTAAGTTGTATCACAAGTCTAACCCCCAATTAATCCAAGCTATTGCAAATAAAGGTGTTACGGCTTTTTCCATGGATGCCATACCCCGAATATCCAGGGCCCAAGATATGGATGTATTGAGCTCACAGAACAATTTGGCAGGATATAAGGCGGTGATTTTGGGGGCTTTTGAAATGACCAAAATCTTTCCTTTAATGATGACTTCGGCAGGGACCATTGCTCCTTCAAGGGTGCTTATCTATGGTATTGGTGTTGCCGGGTTACAAGCTATTGCAACCGCCAAGCGATTGGGAGCGGTGGTTGAGGCTACAGATATACGGTCCGAGACCAAAGAGCAGGCAGAATCCTTGGGAGCAAAATTTATTTCGGTAGATAATGAAGGAGAGGAATCTGAAGGAGGGTACGCCAAGGAGGCTTCGGCAGAGTATGTAAAAAGACAACAAGAAGCGGTAAATAAATCCTTGTTCCAGGCAGATCTGGTGATTACCACGGCCAATATACCGGGTAGAAAAGCACCTGTATTAATAACAAAGGAACAGCTGATGCAGATGAAGAACGGTGCCGTAATCATAGATTTGGCGGCGGCACAGGGAGGAAACTGTGAAATAAGCGAAAACAATAAAACCATTGTTGAAAATGGTGTTAAGGTAATAGGGACCAGTATTGATCCCAGGAGCGTATCTACAAATGCCAGTGACCTCTACGCAAAAAATATCTACAATTATATTATGCACCTTACCAAAGAAACTGCTTTTAAGTGGGATCTGGAGGAAGAGATTACAGATGAAACCTTGATTGTCCAGGACGGAACAATTAGAAAGAACTAAAATCTTAAAGCGATGAACGAATTTTTGGAATTTATAAATGACAACCTACAAATTACCTATATCCTTATCCTCGCCATCTTTGTTGGGGTAGAGGTTATTAAGAGCATTCCTGCGGTTTTGCATACCCCATTGATGTCTGGAGCAAATGCCTTGAGTGGTGTGGTGATCGTAGGGGCTATATTGGTGATGTTACATGCTAATCCTACAGATTATGTGGCTCTGTCCTTGGGCTTTATTGCCGTAGTGCTTGGGGTCTTGAATGTAGTGGGGGGCTTTGCTGTTACCGATAGAATGTTACAAATGTTTAAAAGAAAAAAATAATGGGGATTTTATTGAATATTATATATCTGATCGCTACGGTCACATTTATTGTTGGCCTAAAAATGCTGGGGCATCCAGAAACGGCCAAGAAGGGAAACCTCATAGCAGCGGCGGGAATGGGGTTGGCCATTATAGGAACTGTTTTTGTCCATGATCTAGAGGTTTCGCCCCTGATCTATTTGCTTATTGCTGCGGCTATTCTTGTGGGGTCTATTATTGGCTGGCTCATTGCTATAAAGGTAGAAATGACCAAAATGCCAGAACTGGTTTCCTTGTTCAATGGTTTTGGAGGGGCCAGTGCTGCCTTGATAGGCTTGGTTGAATACGGTAAAAATGTTAATGATACTACCCAGGCCACAACCATAGTTTCGGGGATTATAATAGGGGCCATTACCTTTTCTGGCAGTTTAATTGCTTGGGGTAAATTAAACGGTACCTTAAAAAGTGTGGTAAGGATACCCTATTACAATAGTATAAACAATATTGTGGTTATTGGTATTGTTGTTTTTGCCGTCTTTATGGTCGCTACAGGGGTAGATAGCCAGTTGTTGTTGTATGCATTATTGGCTACAGGTCTGGTTTATGGGGTTCTCTTTGTGCTCCCCATTGGGGGCGCCGATATGCCAGTGGTTATATCCTTATTAAATTCTTTGACGGGGATTGCCGCGGCCATTACAGGAATTTTGTACAATAATATGGTGATGCTGGTAGGAGGTATCCTAGTGGGCTCTGCAGGGATTATTTTAACCGTGGCCATGTGCAAGGCCATGAATAGGACTTTGGGATCTGTAATTTTCGGGGCTTTTGGCGGCGCTGCTGCGACTACTGGCGAAAACAAGGCCTTGGGATCCATAAAGAGTACCAATCCCAGTGATGCGGCCATTATGATGAATTATGCAAATAATGTGGTTATTGTTCCTGGATATGGTCTGGCCGTTGCCCAGGCACAGCATGTAATTCATGAATTGGAAGAATTACTGTCTAAAAAAGGGGTTAGTGTAAAGTATGCCATACACCCTGTGGCAGGACGAATGCCCGGGCATATGAATGTATTATTGGCAGAATCCAATGTAGAATACAATATGCTGGTGGAAATGGACGATATAAATCCCCAGTTCGCCAATACCGATATTGTTTTGGTGGTTGGTGCCAATGATGTGGTAAATCCGGCAGCCCACAACAATCCGGCGAGTCCTATTTTTGGTATGCCTATTTTAGATGTTGAAAATGCCAAACATATCATCGTTAACAAGAGGAGTATGAATGCAGGGTATGCCGGCATTGAGAATGAACTGTTCTATAATTCCAAGACCTCAATGCTCTTTGGTGATGCAAAGGCCGCCTTGACAGATTTGGTGGCAGAATTAAAAAATATGTAGTGCCTTGCGGGGAAGTAGTGAAGAGATGGGTTTATAAATGTCCCAAGTCCTACCATAGGCCAATCTTACAGGGTTGGCCTTGCTCTATCTAAGAGCTAATCAAAAAGAATATGTCGGCTCATGTATTCTTCGACCGACATAAATGTTTCAATGCCCTTTATTCCTACAATAGCCAGTATGGTATCTTGGTACACGTCCCTGTAGTGCATGCTATCTCTAGCGTGCATTTTTACAAAAATATCGTATTTGCCTGTACTGTGATGTATTTTTACCACTTCAGGAATTTTTTTCAGGGCGTCAATAACCTGCTTGTACATAATACTTTCCCTAAGGAAAACTCCCAAGAAAATAGTCATTTTCCAGCCAATCTTACTATAATCCAAACTAAGGGTGGCTCCCTTTATCAACCCCAGATCTTTCATTTTTTTTGTTCTGGCGTGAACGGTACCGGGTGATACCCCAGCCTTTTTGGCCACCTCCGTATAGGGCATTTGTGCGTTGTCTGCCAATAAGCTTAAAATTTTGAAATCCATTTCATCTACTCTATCCTTCATATTGTTCAATTTTAGATTATATAGACTCTTAATAGTCCGATTTTAACAAGCTTTTCATTGCATTAATCTCTGTTTTATCCTTCTAAATATAGCTTTCAGTAAATTTAATTCATCATTTTGCAAAAAACACTAATAATATGATAATAAAAGGAAGGTAAAATGATTTTATGTCATTTTTAAGAAGTAGGATTTTTCATATTGCTAAAAATAATTTTGAACTCTTTTTTGTGGGTTTTATGATACTGCGATTTGTTGGGTCAATAGAAGGGAGGTCGGTAAAAATAAATGGGAATTATTTGGGGTTTAATATAAAATGCTACTTAAAAATACAGACAACTTAGTTTACGGTATTGTTATGATTGGGAGACTATTTTTTTTAGTTTTCTCCTAGGGATGGAAGGAAAATAGCATAGAT
The DNA here is from genome assembly GCA_041582955.1 of Arenibacter sp. GTDB lineage: Bacteria > Bacteroidota > Bacteroidia > Flavobacteriales > Flavobacteriaceae > Arenibacter. The sequence continues at coordinate 2,304 of JBFHGV010000022.1, read as the reverse complement.
TTCCTTTGTTTTAGGGTACCTGAACGCTTCTGGGAAAAGTTGCCCGTACCATAAAAAATAAAGACAGTTTGTTTAAAAAGCCAAAGGGGTAGTTGGATAGGGGGCTTTAGTAGCGATATTTTAAACAGAACCTAAATATCCAAAGAAGAGAAGATTATTTTATTTCCGCCAGCACATATACCAAAACCGGGGCATCCATGGGAGACTGATAAATGCCCAATGCCGATCTGGTGTGCAGGCCTTTCTCCCCAAAGACTTGGTTAAAAACATCTGAAGCGCCATCCAGGACGTCCGAATGTTCTTTAAACCCTTCCGCCGCCTGTATATGACAGTCCAACCTAATAATTTTGCTAATCCTGTCCAGGTCTTTTACGGCATCCTTTAATTGGGCAATGGCGTTGATGGCACATATTCTGGCGCATTCATAGCCTTGCGCAATATCCAATTGGCTGCCAACCCTACCGGCATATGCCAAATCCCCAAATTTGCCGTCTTTCCAGGGTAATTGGCCAGAGGTATAAATAGTATTGTTGGAGATGGTCCAAGGTAGATAGTGCCCAGCTCCCCTAGGGGGTAGCGCTGGTAAAACAATACCTAGCTGAATCAGCTTTTCTTCTGTTTTCACTTTTTAATTGTTGGTTATAAGTGTGTTAGATTTCAAAATTAACATTTGAATATTTTTCATATCAGGTGCAGCATAATTTCTTACTCTATTAACCAAGAAAATAGGATCGGCATTTTGTACTTAAGTCCAATACACCTAGTGCCTTTAATGCTTTCTCACTTTTAGTTCTGCACAGAGCAAATTGTGCTTATTATGAATGTGTAATTCCCCATTTGTTCAACAAGTTCATGGCGGCCCTGTAGTTGTAGCTTTTGCGGTCCGGATTCTTCATTCTTCGCAGGGCGGCAAGGACTTCGCTTTGTAACTTTTGGCTGTTGTCATTTATCAAATAAATGGCATTCATGGCCTGTGTCTGGGCAAACTCCCTGTCCGTTTTTAAGGCTCTTAAAAAGCCTTTGTAGGCCTCTTCCTTTTCCTCTAGTAGGTAAAGGGCCTCGGCCGCTACCACGGCAACACTGACCGATGGGTCGCCTACAGCTTTTTTTAGGGCTGCTATTTCAGAGGCTCCCTCATCCCCAAGAAGCAATAGCCCCATTGCGCCCCAATACCGGATAGCCGATTCTTCAGAATTTAGGAAGGCAATCATCTTTTGCTTGTTTTCTACTTTGCCAAAGGAGGCAAGCTCTGCAGCTTCTATAATACTACCAATGTTCACTTCCCCACTTTGAAAGTAATCGTAAATGGCTTTGTCCCCGGCCCGGATACTGCGCTCGTCCTCTGGCATAAAACCGGTATCTTTAATGTTGATCAGCCAGTTGCGGTTGGTGCTGCGCATTTTGGCCAAGATATCGGCATATTTTGGATCTTCCGCAAGGTTGTTTATTTCCCAGGGGTCATTTTCCGTATCGTATAACTCTTCCACAGGCTTGGGGTTCCAATAGGTACGCTGAATGGGATTGCATTCCCCGTTCTCATAAGCGGTTTTCCAAGACTGCAAGGATTTGGCCCTAAACAAATATTCTATAGGCAGGGCATATATACGGTGCGGCATATAATTATGGATGTAACGGTATTTATTGCTCCTAACGGCCCTGCTCATATCATACCATTCGTCCATACGGTCTCGGAACATATAGGCATACTGTGGGTCTGGGCCAATATTATCGCCCAAAAAAGGTTTCCCTTGCAGGCGCTGCGGTATAGGGCTGCCTATAAGGTTTAACAAGGTAGGGTACAGGTCTACAAAACTCACCAAACGGTCTACCTTTGCATTTGGCTGCTTGGTCGGCCAAAGGTCTTTATACTTTTTAGGTATGCGGACAATAAGGGGGACCCTTGTTCCCGTTTCGTACACATATCGTTTGCTGCGTGCCAATACGCCGCCATGGTCTGCATAGTACATTACAATAGTATTATCGGCCATACCGGAGACTTCCAATTCTTTTAGGCGTTCCCCTACATAAGTGTCCATTTGCTGAACGCGATGGTAGTACTGTGCCCAGTCCCTTTCCATATCCGGGGTACGTGGATGATAGGGTGCAATGGTTACTTTTTTAGGATCAGGACCAAGTTCACTCAGCGGTAATTGCTGGTGTATTTTGCTTTCATGGGTTATGGTGGTGTTAAATACAGCAAACCAGGGTTTTCCTTGGGGTGCATTTTTATAATGGGCCTTGGAACTGGATTCGTCCCACACTTCAATGCCTATATTGGTATTGTAGTCTGTTTTGTTGTTATTG
>JBFHGV010000021.1:0-14726 GCA_041582955.1 Arenibacter sp. | reverse complement strand
TTCTTTTTTGTTCATTAAAAATATTTCCTTGCATTTTGATGGTAAATTGTCAATCTCGGCATTCATCAGTTTAATTAAGCCATCCAGTTCTTCCGGCTCTATATCAACTGCCAAATCAATAGCCTCAAAATATTTTTTCTCCAAATACAGTACAGGTTTATTTTTTCGATATTCATTAATAAACTCATTATAGACGGACTTATATAAATAACTCTTGATGGATAAGTCAGGATTAATTTTTTTTCTTTTGACCCAAATCTTTACAAATACGTTTTGAACAATATCTTCGGCCAATGCCTGGTCATGGCATAAGGATTGGGCATAAGCACACAAGCGTTGATAATAAGAATTCATTAGAATATCATAGGCTTTTTCGTCACCTGCCATCAATCTTTTGGCCAAAAACATATTTCTTTTTCCGTCCATACAATTAGGTTATTCGCAATATTAGAATCAAATACTGGTAAATATCTAAAAAAATTATTAAAAAGTAGAGGGGTATTAAAAATTGTAGCGTATTAGGTGCATAAGTATTGAATTGTAGATGGCCGAAATAGAAAAATTAATAGTCAAGTTTCTCAGTCAAGAAGCAAATCGTTCCGAATTGGAGAAATTGGAGGATGTACTCAAAACTGATGAAGGGATTCGAATCTTTAATAGTCTTGTTAAAACACAATATATAAGTACACTTTCCATGACAGAATATGATGTTAATAAAGCCAAGGAATCTATTAGGCATCGGCTTAAAAAGGACAAGCGGATAGCAAAGATATATCTATATAAAAGAATAGCCGTTGCCGCCTCCGTTTTGCTTGTACTTGGTATGGCTTTTTATCTAGGATATTATTCTGATAATAAAAGTAGGCCTGAAGTTGTTCAACGTCCCCAGACAATTCTGGCGGGTACCGATAAGGCTATCCTAACCCTTGGAAATGGAGATGAAGTTGCATTGGAAAAAGGGAAAAAATTTCAAATCGGTGAAGTTAGTAGTAATGGAGAGGAATTGGTTTATACTGAGAAAAAGCATAATAATGATGTTGAAAAAGAACAGTCTTTTAATTACTTGACCATTCCTAGAGGTGGCCAATTTTTTATCAAATTATCGGATGGCACGGAAATATGGTTGAATTCTGAAACCAAATTAAAATATCCGGTGACGTTCGCCGAAGGGTTAACCCGCAAGGTAGAATTAATCTACGGAGAGGCTTATTTTAAGGTTTCGCCCAGCACCGAGCACAAAGGTGCAGGGTTCCATGTGCTTACTAAATCTCAAGAAATAGATGTGTTGGGTACTGAATTTAATATTAGGGCCTATAACAATGATGAAATAATGGCCACTACCTTGGTAGAGGGGAAAATTAGAATCAAGAAAGGTGAAGTCCGTGAAATTGTAACTCCTAATCAACAAGCTATAATTAACCATGAAGGTGATAAAATAGACATTAAGGAAATAGACGTCTCCCAAGAAATATCCTGGGTGAAAGGTTTGTTTGCCTTTAATGAAAAACCCCTAGAGGAAATAATGACAGTCCTTTCAAGATGGTATGATACCGAGGTTGTTTTTGAGAATGCCAAACAAAAGAAATTTGTCTTTACAGGAATATTGGAAAGAACCAAAGCGGTAGAAGATATTCTTAACCTTATTGAGGCCACCAGCGAAGGCCAGATAAAATTTGAAATTAGAGATAAAACAATTTATATTAAATAAAAAAAAGGAAAAGGCCAGCACCTTCCACAGCATTAGCCTTTTTCCAAGTAGATCAATTAAAACAATGTTTAACTAAACCATTACAAATTTATGAAAATTAAATTAATCAACCGACCACCTTGCCCGTTGGGCAAAGTTCTTTTACACTTTTTTATGAAATCCATTATTTTTCTCTTTTGCACGATTTCATTTGCGCTCGCTCCCCTTAATGGAGAGGCCCAAGATGCTGAGATTATCATTGATACCGATATGTCCCTGACAATAAGACAAGCCTTTCGCTTAATCAATAAACAAACCGATTATAAGTTTATTTATCGGCATGACCTGATTAAAACCGCCCCAAATATCGACCTCAAAAAAGGAGTGATTAAAGCCGGGGAGCTGCTTGATAAATGCTTGTCTCCTATAAGTTTTACATATAATTTCACTGATGGCGGTACTATTGTAGTAAAAAGGAAACAAACAAATTCCACAGATAGGAGCTCAGCTAAGTTATTGGATGAAGATATGCAATTTCAGGTAAGCGGTACGGTAACCGATAAGGATGGTGCCCCCTTGCCTGGTGCAAACATTCTTGAAAAAGCTACCACGAATGGAACACAGGCAGATTTTGATGGGAATTTTTCAATATCTGTAGAAGACGAAAACTCGGTATTGGTAATTTCTTACGTTGGTTTTGCTACAAAAGAAGTGAGCCTAAATGGACAGACTAATTTTAACATTATATTGGAGGAAAGCGCTGCCGGTTTGGATGAGGTAGTTGTAGTTGGGTATGGTACTCAAGAAAAAGTAAATGTTGCCGGTGCTGTGGCGCAAATTAATGGAAAGGCATTACAAGACAGGCCGGTTACCAATGTTTCCGAAGCATTGCAAGGCCAAATTCCTGGAGTAACTGTTCAGCCTACATCTGGGCAGCCGGGGGCCGGATTTAATATTACAATCAGAGGTGCGTCATCTTTAAATGGTGATGGTGCCTTGGTTATTGTCGATGGTATTCCTGGAGTTTTAAACAATATTAATCCCAATGACATTGAAACCATTTCAATACTAAAAGATGGTGCATCTGCATCTATTTATGGGTCACGTGCTTCAGAAGGTGTAATTCTTGTAACCACCAAAAAAGGATATAAAAATCAGGCATTGACTGTACAATATAATGTGAATGCAAGTATCAAAAAGCCCACTATTGTACCGGAACAAATGTCTCCATTGGAATCGGCCACCTTTGGAAATTTTGCTACTGCGAACGCAGGTCAGGGAGCTTTATACCCACAATATGTTTTGGATGCACTGGCAGATCCCAACGTAACCGCTGTACCCAATCAGAACAATGCCAGGGACTTCTTTTTTACAGGTGATTTTGATTGGGTAGATTATTTTTATGATCAATCCTTCCAACAATCCCATGAGTTATCTATCCGTGGAGGTGGAGAAAGAAATACGTACCGAATGTCCGTTTCATGGCTGGATCAAAACGGTTATTTCGCAAAGTATGGCCCCGATAGCTTTGACCGTTATAGTATAAGAGCGAATTTGACCAACGATTTAATTCCCGAAAAACTGATTTTGACCACCAATCTTAGTTTTACCGGTACCGATCAATTGCAATCATCTCTTTTTGAGACACTTATTGAAAGTGTTTTTGATAATGGAAGGAATCAGGAATTATTTGATCCAAATGGAAACTACTCCCGTTATAGATTCCAGCAGAATACGTTGCAATTGTTGAGAGAAGCGGGATTTGATGAAAACATTGACAATAGGTTTGAAGGTAGAATTGGACTTAACTGGAATGTTACCGAAGATTTCACCCTTGAAGGATTGGTCGGGTATAATGTGGGTTGGGCCAAAGGAACATTATTCGGTCGCGGATATTTTAAAAATGATACGGACGGAGAAATTGTAGATCCGGGGGGGGTGCCTAGGTGGGTGAATCAGCCTAATAGGGTTATTTTAAACAATACCTATAACAGGTTCTATAACACACAGTTGATTGTCAGATATACCAAATCGGTCGGTGAGCACGCCTTTAATATTATGGCGGGGACCTCTGTTGAGGAAAATTATTCTGAAAACACTTCCACACAACGGTTCAATATCCTTGGTAATGAATTGCCTGCTCTGAGTTTAGGGGATCAAGAAACTTCCACAAATTCATGGAGTGCAGGGGAGTGGGGACTATTGTCTTACTTCGGGAGGTTCAATTATAATTTTTATAACCGATATATTTTTGAGGCTACGTTCAGAAGGGATGGCTCTTCCAGATTCTCCGATCTTAACAAATGGGGTCTATTTCCATCGACGTTATTGGCATGGAGGCTAAGCAATGAACCTTTTATGCAATCACAACAAATATTTTCGAATATCAAAATACGTGCTTCTTATGGAGAAACAGGAAACCAATCTGGGATAGGGCTCTACGATCATATCCCCGTGTACAATATTTCAAATGGTGGTATTCCCTTCCCTGGAGGTTTGGGACAGCAGGCATGGAATCCAAGATTACCTTCCGAGCAAAGGAGTTGGGAAACGGTAAAATCTACCAATATTGGAATAGACCTGGGATTTCTTGACCACAGGCTGACGGCCGAATTTGACTACTACGTGAAGAAAAACGAAGATATGCTCATACCCATAGAAATACCGTCCATAATTGGTATTTCGGTTCCCACCAGTAACAATGGTCAATTGGAAACCAAGGGTTATGAATTTTTGGTTAATTGGAAAGATAATGTTAATAGTATTGGTCTAAACTATAATATTGGGTTTAATTTTTCCGATCAAAAAGATGAGATTACCAGTTTAGATCAAGAATTTGCAAACCTTTCCTCTGGGATAAGAAATATTCAGGGGTATCCCGTAAATTCCATTTTTGCATACCGGACTGATGGACTCTTTCAAACACAGGAAGAAGTGAACAATAGTGCCACGTTAAACTCTAATGTGGCGCCTGGGGATATAAAATATGTAGATATTGATGAGGATGGCACCATCAGTCAGCCAAATGATGTTGAATATATTGGTTCATTAACACCGCGTAAGCTATATAACATTAATTTGGGAGCAGAGTGGAAAGGTTTTGATTTTGCTCTTTTCTTTCAGGGGGTAGGTAAAAGAAATTATTATTTAAACGTCGATGCCGTTGGTCCATTTATAAATCCCTGGGATAACTGGGCCTTTGCAGAATTACACGATTACTGGACACCTGATAATACGGAGGCACGTTTTCCTAGGCCCTATGCGGGAAATCTTAATTTTCAGTTTTCAGACTATTGGGTACAGGATGCTTCCTATATAAGGTTAAAAAACCTCCAGTTTGGATATTCGCTGTCTCCACAGGTATTAAACAAGATTGGGTTTAGTAATGCTCGAATCTACTTTAGTGGAGAAAATCTATGGGAAAAAACAGATTTAATTTTGTTTGATCCAGAAGTTTCCAATCAGGCCGGTAGATCTTATCCTTTGAACAGGAGTTATTCTTTAGGCCTGAACTTTACATTTTAATATAAAACAAACAACATGAAATATATATATAGTTTGACATTAGCTGTAATCTTCCTTTTTTGCAGCTGTGATAAAGTTCTGGATAAAACACCTTTGGATACTATTTCGTCAAATGTGTTTTGGTTATCGGAAAACGATTTTAAGCTTGCCGCAAATGATCTATATGGTGCCATTGATTTAAGTACGACCACAGACGTGAACTCCATAGATTATTACAACGGAAGTACCGTAAGTAACGGAACATTGCAACCCTCCAATACAGATGGTAATTTTTGGGCCAATGCGTATACCCGCATCAGAAGGGCCAACGATCTTATTGAAAATGCGGCAACTTCAGCAGTCGATGAGCCGGTGAAAAATCGCTATGTGGCCGAAGCTCGTTTTTTCAGGGCATTTTATCATTCGCTATTGGTGAAAAGATATGGTGATGTTCCTTATGTCGATATGACCTTGGAATTTTCAGATGTTCTGCTCCCAAAAGACAGTAGGGAAACCGTTGTTAACAAAATCATTTCGGATTTAAACTTTGCGGCCGACAACCTGCCGAAAAAAAGTGAATTGAACTCTGCCGATGAGGGAAGGATAACAAAAGGGGTTGCCTTGGGATATCTTAGCAGAGTGGCCCTTTATGAGGGTACTTGGGCTAAATTCCATAATAGTGGAGGCGATGCCAACAATTTACTTACCGTTGCCAGAGATGCGGCATTGCAAGTAATAAATGATGGGGAATATGAAGTGTTCCAAGCACCATTGGAGGAGTTATTTTTTAATGAAAATCAGGATAATGTTGAAGTAATGCTTTCCATTAGATATGACGAAACACAAACGGGAGTAAGCCCCAGAGGTAGGGGGCATCTCATTGATGCCTTGCAAGATCCTACAAAATATTTAGTGGATTCTTATTTATGTACTGATGGACTTCCCATTGACCGATCAACCCTTTTTCAAGGTTACACCTCATTGGAGTCTGAATTTAAGAACAGGGATCCGCGAATGAAAGCGGCCATTTGGGAACCGGGAACCATGTTCGACGGGCAACCATTAGTTCCTGATTTGACACGGACGGCCACTGGGTATTGGCCAAAAAAACCAGGTGATCCCCTTGCACAAATCGTAACCTTTATTTATACGGATGTTATTTTGATGAGATACGCGGAAGTATTGTTGAACTATGCCGAAGCGGTGTATGAACTTGAAAATGCTATTAGCGATTCTGATTTGGACATTTCAATCAACCAACTTAGAAGCAGAACAGGTGTGAGTATGCCTTCTTTGACCAATGCATTCGCTGCTGCCAATTCCCTAGATATGCGGGGGGAAATTAGAAGGGAAAGAAGAGTAGAATTGGCAGGGGAAGGTTTTCGATATGATGACATTATTCGTTGGAAAACAGCAGAAAATGATTTGCCAAAAGCGGTTTTAGGTGCGTTGTTTCAGCAAAGTGCTTACCCCGAACTTACACCAGGGACCGATGTAATGATAAATTCCGATGGATTCATCCAAGCTGAAGTAGAATCAGCACGTTCTTTTGAAACACCAAAAAATTACTTGTTCCCTTTGCCACTAAGGGAACTTCAATTAAACCCGAATTTGCAACAAAACCCTGGATGGTAAAGTCCTTGATTTTACAATTGGAAAAAGATTTTAAAAATTTAGAGGTTGTTGAGCTAGTTTTTAACGGGACCGGGGCTTTTCTCGGTTCCTTTAAATTTCGCTCAATGGGTAGAGCCTGCTCACGATAATCACCGATACCCTGAAGACAACACCGCTTTGAGATATACCTGTGAAGGGAGAGGGGACAAAAAATGTACTAATCCTGAATTTGATGAATTCTGGAATAGTTCGGAATAAAATAGATTTCCGATGTTATTGTAGCCGAATTGAAAAGAATAGATCATTAAAAATTTAAGAATGAACAGTTTGAAAAACCGAGTTAGACAACCCATACTTGTAATGATATTATGTTTTACAATATTCTCAGTTGCACAGGATTTTAAAGAATCCAAGCCTCCCAACATTATCTTTTTTTTAGTTGATGACATGGGCTGGCAAGATACATCCTTACCGTTCTGGAAAGAAAAAACTCATTTGAACCAGAAGTTCCATACCCCTAACATGGAAAAGTTGGCATCGCAAGGGATGATGTTTACCCAAGCATATGCCAATAGTATTTGTTCCCCTTCACGCACCAGTTTAATGACAGGAATGAACGCCGCTCGCCACAAAGTAACCAACTGGACATTGCGGAAGAATCAGACAGTTGATGCTAAAGATGATTTATTAGAATTTCCTGATTGGAACCTAAATGGGCTGCAGCCGGCAAGCGTAGACAACATTTCAAGGACGATCTCGGCAACAACCTTGCCTGAAATACTGCAAAAGAACGGTTATTTTACTATTCATTGTGGCAAAGCCCATTGGGGGGCAGAAGGAACCCCAGGAGCTAACCCCTTGAATCTTGGGTTCGATATTAATATTGCTGGACATTTTGCAGGAGGGGTTGGCTCCTTTGAAGGTATTCATGACTTTAGCGCTGCATGGAGGAATGGCGATTTAATTTGGGATGTTCCCGGGATGAATGAGTACCATGGGAAGGATATTCACTTAACTGATGTGCTTACTATTGAGGCTAAAGACGCTGTGGGTAAAGCGTTGGAAGAAGAGAAGCCATTTTACCTCTATATGTCTCATTATGCGGTACACCAACCTTGGGCACCTCATAAACCATTTTATCAGAAATATATTGATATGGGATTGGATGAAAGTGCCGCTTTGTACGCTTCTATGACGGAAGGTATGGATAAAAGTCTGGGAGAGTTGATGAGTTTTTTGGAGGAAAAGGGTATAGGTGATAACACCGTAATTCTTTTTATGTCGGATAACGGTGGTGTAGGAGGTTCCTCTTTTCCGCTCAATAGTGGTAAAGGATCAGCCTATGAAGGAGGCATACGTGAACCCATGATCGTGAAATGGCCTGGAGTAGTTGAGGAAGGATCGGTATGTAAAGAGTATTTAGTTATTGATGATTATTTTCCTACTATTTTGGAAATTGCTGGGATTGAAGAATACCAAACAAAACAGATAGTTGATGGAAAGAGCTTTGTGCCAATGTTAAAAAAGGAAGGGACAACTGCCGACGGACGCGACTTGTTCTGGCATTTTCCAAATAAATGGGGAGGGAGAGGTCCAGGAATTGGCACAACCAGTACAATCAGAAGTGGAAACTGGAAATTAGTATATTGGTATAAGGATCATAATTTTGAATTGTTTAATATCCCGAATGATATTGGCGAAAAATACAATATGGCTCTACAATACCCTGAAAAAGTAAAAGAACTAGCTTCAAAGTTGGGAAGTTTCTTGAGAGAAGTTGATGCAACACTTCCTATTAATAAGTCTTCTGGTAAGCCAGTTCCTTATCCTGATGAAATCTAAACAAAACAAGGTGTATTCTTTTCACTATCTTATTTAAACTATAACCTTAAAAAAAACGGAATATGGTTCAAAAATGCTTGATAACAAAGGTGGTTTACTTGAAGATATAGCAACTGGGTTTAGTCATCGGGCAGAAAGGGGTTTTCAATTACGGGCGACTGAAATTCATCCTTTTATGGGGAACCATAGATCATTATTATTACACAAATTAAATTCTAAAAATTTAATGGATTGGGAACGTTAATGATAGTCTCTTATTGATAGTTCTATTTCTGGGCGGATGTCTTCATCATAGGGGATTATCCGAGAAAAAATAGAATGTTTTATGGCAGTTATGTAGATTCCAAAAGAACTTACGAATCTGTGTAAATTTAAAATCCCGAAAAATTGAATAAATTATAAATCATTATTTTCCGATATGAACATTATAAAATCCACATTTTTTTTCTTAATTGTCTTTATAAGCGGGTCATCCTGCAAAAGAGAGAATAATCTTGTCTTGCCGACCCAGTCCCAAATAGAATGGGCAGATGCAGAGGTCGGTGCACTTTTTCACCTCGATGTCCAAGTGTTCGAGCCCGATTACGAATGGCGCAAGACAAGGAACTACCAACCTGACCCGTCGGTATTTAATCCCGAGAAACTCGACACCGACCAATGGATTCGGTCTGCTAAAGCTGCAGGGGCGACCTATGCCGTGTTAGTTGCCAAACATTGTAGCGGTTTTAGCCTTTGGCCGACCAAAGCCCATGAATACAGCGTGAAAAATTCACCATGGAAGAACGGGCAGGGAGATATCGTAAAAGATTTTATTGCGTCATGTAAGAAATATGATGTGAAGCCGGGCTTGTACGCCAGTGCTTCCGCCAATGCTTATTTTCACGTTGATAATCCGGGATTGGTTTTATCCGGGGATCCTGAGGAGCAAAAAAGATACAATGAAGTAGTGAAGACCCAGCTCACGGAATTATGGAGTCAATATGGGGAACTATTTGAAATTTGGTTCGATGGAGGAGTTTTGCCACCAGAAAAAGGTGGGATTGACATGCTTTCTCTCCTTGAAAAATACCAACCTGATGCAATTGCTTTTCAGGGTCCATTCGGATACGAGAACAACATCCGTTGGGTGGGAAATGAAGATGGTGTAGCTCCTTATCCCTGTTGGGCAACAGCGGATTCTACGACTACTGCGACCGGTATGGTTCAGATTAAAGGTTTGAATGGAGATCCTGCTGGTAAATATTGGTGCCCAGGAGAAGCAGATTTCCCTTTACGTAGACATGCTTTTCAGGGAGGCTGGTTCTGGCATGAAGGAGAAGAGAGGACCATCCGGAGTGTGGATGATTTGATGGAAAGGTATGTTCAAACTGTGGGCCGCAACACAAATATGTTACTAGGAATCGTAATTGATGACAGGGGCTTGGTCCCAGAGGCTGATTTTGAAAGACTTCAAGAGTTCGGTGAAACAATTGATCAAAAGTTTTCGAAGTCTTTAGGGTCTATATCCGGAGAAGGAAACGAACTGACAATAACCTTCAACAGACCACAGGAAGTAAATCATGTTGTGTTAAAGGAAGATATACCTAAAGGAGAGCGGGTCAGGGAATACGTTATTTATGGAAAAACCAACAAAGGGTGGGAATTATTGAGTAATGGCCAGAGTATAGGCCATAAGAGGATCGAAGCACTGACCCCTCAAGCGCTATTAGGCATAAGGCTCAAAGTGACCGCTTCCGTAGGTGTCCCTAAATTAAGTTTAAATTGTTTTTGATTTGCTCTACTCTTCGTAGCTAGAATACAGGATTAAAGTAAAATATGCACAGGGAATAGTTTGCAAATGCAAATCTGAATTTTCTGATTAAGAAAAAATAACTAGCAAAAAATTGGATACACTCTAATCCATATAATTCAATGAAACGGAATTTTTTAAAAATAGGATTATGTTTGTTCATTACGATTCAATTTTCAATTTTCGTAAATGGTCAAAAACGAAAAATTGCCTGTGTCGGCAACAGTATAACCTATGGGGCGAGGGTCGAGAATCGAGAGGTAAACAGCTATCCGGCGCAACTGGGGTCAATACTGGGCGATGGTTACGATGTTCAAAATTTCGGGGTAAGCGGCACTACTTTGTTGCGTAAGGGTAATCTGCCCTATTGGAAAACAGATGCCTATCAAAAGGCACTGGATTCACGGCCCGATTGGGTGTTTATCAAGCTGGGGACGAACGGTACCAAACCTGTCAACAGGGTCTTTTTGGACGAATATGAGCAAGATTACAAGGACCTGATCGCATCCTTTAAAAACTTACCGAGCAAACCGCGGGTCGTGCTACTACTGCCTGTTCCTGTATTTTCTAATGACACTACGGGTATTACGGCGCAGATAGTACGTGAAAAGCTACTTCCTATGATAAGGAAGATAGCCTATGACACGGGAAGCGAAATAATAAACCTCTATAATTTAATGATCGAATCTCCAGAACTGTTCCCCGACAAGGTCCATCCGTCGGCGGCAGGTGCAACGGTCATTGCTAGAAGGATAAGTGAACTGGTCAAAATGAAATCCGTTGAACCCATCGATTTTTCCAACTATTTGCCAAAGGATGCGGCCGGTTTCAATTTCCATGGTTTTCAGGGACACGATTTTATTTTCAAGGAGCGCAATGCTAAAATTGTTATGCCCAAACAGACCGCTATAGGCAAGCCTTGGGTTTGGCGCGCCCGCTTCTGGGGACACGAGCCGCAGGCAGACATCGCTTTGCTGGAAAGAGGCTTCCATTTAGTTTATTGCGATGTTGCAGAAATGTTCGGTAACGATAAGGCTTTATCCATTTGGGATGGTTTTTATCAACTACTTACCAAGGCTGGTCTGGCAAAGAAATCAGTGATGGAAGGAATGAGTAGGGGCGGAGTATATATCTATCGATGGGCGGCAAAATATCCGGAAAGAGTCTCGGGAGTTTATGCGGATGCCCCGGTCCTTGATCTGAAAAGCTGGCCTGGGGGCAAAGGACGATCTAAGGGCAGTGCGGAAACATGGGATACTTTTAAGCGGGACTTTAGCTTTGGAACGGAAGGGGAGGCCTTGAAGTTCAAAGGGAATCCCATGGATCTAACGCAAAAGATCACCAAGGCTGGATTTCCAATGTTGCATGTAGTGGGTGATGCCGATGTTGTAGTACCTGTTTCTGAAAACACACTCCCCTTTGAACAAAAAATAAAGGAAGCAGGGGGTATGATCAATGTTATTCATAAACCTGGGGTAGGGCATCACCCCCACAGTCTTCAAAATCCAAAGCCCATTGTGGATTTCGCCTTGCTGGCAACCGATTATCGGGTGACCCAGAATATGATTTCGCTGCCATCGGTTCCCCAAGCACATTGGCAAAAGAATGAAAGGCTCATGTTCATCCATTTCGCACCGAATACCTGGACGGGACTTAGCCAAGATGATAATTCTCTTCCGATGGGGAGGCTAAATCCATCCAAACTCGATACTGACCAATGGTGTGAAGTAGCCAAATCTTGGGGAGCAACAATGATTGTTTTTGTAGCCAAGCATTCCGGAGGATTTTGTTGGTGGCAAACTAATACTACCGATTACAGTGTTAAGAATATTCCTTGGAAAGAAGGGAAGGGCGATTTACTTGAAGAACTTTCCCGGTCAAGTGAGAAGTATGGACTGGAGCTTGGCGTATATATTTATCCCGGTGACAAAACTTGGGGAGCTGGCCTAGGAAGTGGTGGCCGTACCAAAGATCCTAGTAAGCAGGAAGCTTATAATAAAGTGTTCCGACAGCAATTGACCGAAGTCCTGTCCAAGTACAGACCAATGAAAGAAGTATGGTTTGATGGGAGCTGTGTGATAGACATCGCCGATATTCTTGAAGAACATGCCAGTGATGCCGTAATTTTTCAGGGTCCCCAGGCGACCATTCGTTGGGTGGGCAACGAAAGGGGAATTGCTCCATACCCCAATTGGTATACTCTTGACAACTTCGATTTGGCCACAGGGCAATCAACGGCACTGTCTTCCGACCCTGAGGGTGAAGCCTATGCCCCTGTAGAGGTAGATGTTCCCTTTTTGATGAACGATCGTTCCTACAGCTGGTTCTGGGCTCCCAACACGGACAATATGATAATGAGTGTAGCTGATTTAATGGATGTTTACAAAAAATCAGTGGGCCGTGGAAGTTCATTGTTATTGAATGCTACTCCTGATACGACCGGGTTGATTCCAAAAACGCATGTAAAACGCTACAAGGCATTCGGAAAGGAAATTGCCAGAAGGTTCGATAAACCTATAGCCTCGGTTTCGGGAAAGGGGAATGTACTGGAGATTGACCTTAAAAAATCAATAAACGTTAATTGTGCCATTATACAAGAAGAAATTTTGAAGGGGCAACGGGTACGTAAATTTGAGATTGAGGGATATTCAAAAGGCACATGGAAAACCTTGAAAGAGGGTACCTCTGTAGGCAGTAAACGAATTGAGGAATTTCCCCCATTAACAATTTCCAAAGTAAGGCTCCGAATATCTGAAGCTATTGCAACTCCATCAATTATCAATTTTGCCGTTTATAATATCGAATTATTTAGGTCAGATACCGATGTCAATTTGGCTAACGAGCCAATAACTGTTGGTGGTTGGGACAATGAAACCTATTCCGAAGAATGGGAAGATTTCAGTATTGATTTAACACCGCACCTAGTAAATAAAGTAGGTCAGTTCCAATTGAAGTTCCAATACATTACCCATGACCGTGGATTTGAAAATGCAGAATCCGGTGGATATGGACTTGCCTTTAAGGATTGGAAAATTGTAATAAACGATGAACCCAATCCCGATGCCATTCAAATGAAAGGTAATCGAACATTCATGATTAACAATTCGCAACATTTTACAAATAAAAATACTGCCCATTTTGAATTCAAAACGCAGATTCGAACTAAACCTGGACGCTCGGTAGGAACAATTGAATTAAAGATGATTCAGTTCGAGTAAATTAGTTATTTGGCGTTAACATACATTAAATCAGTCATTTGATGAGAATTTCGGAATTAATATAATCAAATTCTATATGAGTCACCTATGATAAAACAAACTTTCAAATTTTGTGTAATTCTGTTAGTTGCATTTTTCATCCAACCTTGTAAAACCTTTGCGAACGGCCTTCCAAATAAGGTAGCTGATACTGTCCGGATTTTGACCATTGGTAATAGTTTTGCAGATAATGCCTGTAAATATTTGAAACAAATTACAGAATCAGTAGAAGGCTGCAATATTATTATTGGGAAGGCAAATATTGGGGGATGCTATTTGGAAAAACATGCAGACCTAATGAAGCAAAGTGAATCGGATCCAACACTTAAACCACATAATGGTAAGAGCTTAAAAGAGTGGTTGTTATCGGATGATTGGGATATTGTTACCATTCAACAGGTGAGCCATCTTAGTTTTAAGGCGGAAACCTACCAACCCTATGCAGATGAAATTCGGGATTACGTAAATAAATACGCTCCCCAGGCCAAAATTTATGTTCATGAAACCTGGGCCTATGCCCCGGATTGCCCTCGTTTGGAGGGCTTTGGGTTAACATCGGATCAAATGTACCAAGGGCTGAAGAATAATTACGAAGTCCTTTCCGAACGTTACAATTCGCCCATTTTACCATCTGGTGACGCCTTTAATAGATCTTTCAAGAAAAGGGAAGAAATCGATCTTTGGAGCTCAAATGATCGGTTCCATGCCAACGAAAATGGATGCTACTTGGCCGCCTGTGTTTGGTTTAAGGTGTTGTTTGGGAAATCACCAAAAAAAATAAAATACAGACCAGAGGAAATATCAAAAAAAACGGCTCGATACTTAAGAAGGGTTGCCTCAAAGTAGATAGGTCTGTTAAAGAAAAAATCAGGTATAACCAACTATCCAAAATATGAAACGTCGAAAATTTTTAGAAACAGTACCACCGGTAGGATTGGGGCTTTTGGTTGTCCCTAATTTAACGCTTTGTTCTTCCTCCAACCAAGAAAAATTGAATGGGGCAACCAGGGTTCCTTTGAGTGTTGTAGGTAGT
>JBFHGV010000020.1:0-14820 GCA_041582955.1 Arenibacter sp. | reverse complement strand
TTTGCCATCTTTAACATATTGGGTGCCAGGCGTACATAGATTTGCCGTGGAACGTTCATCTTTGCCATTGCCCCCAAGTAGCTGTACCTCAATGGAATTGGGGAAATCCTGGTCTACCGTCATGGTCGCCGGATCTTGACCATGGATCATAATGCCACTATTTCTGTAGGCCCAACCTGGACCTTCATTTACTTGATCCCCAACAAAGCGGTATTCGACCCCTATTATATAAGACGAATAGGGCTGTTTGTAGAACAAATGGCCGAATTGTTCATCAAACTTGGAGTATTGATCATATCTTACTTGAATATTTCCGTCATTTACCTGAAAAGTATTTCCGAAATTATCGTTTAAATTATGGTGTCTTATTTTTATTTGCCAGTCATTTAAATCCTTTCCATTGAACAACTGTTTCCACTTAATATTTTTTTGAGCAGAACATTCACCGGAGAGTAGACCTAGACCAATGACAAATAAAATGGTATAAAGTGCTTTGCTGGATTTGGCTTTCATAAGATAAATTATAGTTTAACAGGTCTAAAATAGCATTTTATATTAAGACATCGGGCCGATCATAGAGGACATTTATCTTTTTTTTTCATTGTCCAATATTCCAATTTGCGGTTAGGTGGGGCGCTTCCTAAACGTACCTATTTGCGACATTATTTCTTCGAATATTTTTGATTTTGGCCTTGGAGCTTGATAATATAGACAAATGCAATGATAAGGCAGGTAGTATCTACCAAAAGCCCTTGTGAACCAAAAGGTTGACAAGGGCTTTTATGCTCTAGGCGAATGCCGCTCTAATATGTTGAATTTGTGTTGGAAAGTTTATCGTGGCCATCTAACTATGAAGCAGTATGGACTTGCCCTTAATTTTTCCCAATTTGGTCTTTTGGAGTTTCTTTGCCATTAATTTTGAGTAAGCCAATTGATTCATTTCAATCTTCTTTAGGTCATCCGATAATACTTCTGTTTTTTTTGCGCTAGATACTTTTTTATCTTCTTTGCAACTGTGGTCATTGGTCAAAAGCCTGTCGGGAATATTAATTTCAAGATCGGTTAACAATACATCCAATAGTTTGTGGAACATTTTGTTATTATTATTGAAACTTCTGTCTAAAGTAGTCTTACGTTTGGTGTTAAATAAGGTAGAAAACATAGGGGGATTGATTTGAATTATATAAAAGTAACGAAATGAAACATTAAATAGTATATGGCACTACATTTAATTTAGGAAAAAACCTATAGAACAAATATTTTGAAAGTTGTGGACCATTTTAAGTTTTATTCGGATGTTACTTCCCCTTTAATAACCGTATTGGAGAATAGTGCTGTAAACTATAGGCTCCAAAAGAGGCGTTGTTCGTGGGGTTTAGTGGCAAAAGAATTTGGTAAACCTTTCACCTAATAATTCGATTTCACTGCATTTAAGGTGTTTTTGATAGAAATATTTTAAAGATATTGGCGTTATGTCTATATTTTAAACTTATTTGGCAATGTCTATGAATTGGTATGTTTTATATGTACAATCAAGAAAGGAAAAAAAGGTAGCAGAAATGTTGGGAGACCTGCAGATAGAAGTATACTGTCCGCTGGTCAAGGAAATTAGACAATGGAGTGATAGGAAAAAGACCATAGTAAGTCCGTTGTTTAAGTCATATGTTTTTGTGCGTCTTCCGGACAAGGAACGCCAAAAGGTTTTTGCGGTTCCTGGCGTGGTGCGTTACCTGTTTTGGTTAGGAAAGCCTGCCATGGTACGTGATGGGGAAATAGAGACCATTAAGAGTTGGCTGGAGGATGATAGGGTAGAGGAGGTTACCCTTTCCAAATTAATACCTGGTGATGAATTACATATAAAGAATGGTATTCTAAAAGATCAGAAGGCTATTATTCAAGAGGTCGGAAAAAGAAGAATTAGGCTTTTAATACCCGGTCTAGGTACTATTGTAAATGCTAAGATCAAAGACGTGGTCTAATAACCTACCCAAAGTTTTTTGACGGTTGATTTTTTTCTTGAATTTTGTGCCAATGGCGTAATTTTATTCATATTTCTTCACTGTTTTATATCATATTTATTGTTTTAGGTCATATTCTTGAGAAAATATGTAGAATTGACTTTGCTTCTACAAAAACAGAATTGTAATTCGTCGATGAATTTGGCAATTCGTCTTACCCGGTGTAAATAGGCATGTTTTAGCCCATTTTCTATATCATAAAATGCAGGGGGTCAAAATTGACTTTTGTCATTATGCTTTTGCTAAAATTATATACTTCACAAATATTAAAGGAGTTTCAGAAGAAAGCTTGTGCCTTAAATTAACCCGAGTTAATTTCATAATCCAAGGGTGTTCCATATTCCATGGGAAACCTATTCAAAGAACAGTATAAGGTTCTTAATTGTGAGCCATCTCTTTGAATAAAAACAAGATTTACCGAAGCCATAATTATGTGGCTGACGGCGCGGAGCGCTAAATTCCATTTTAAATAGACTACAGGAAAAGTAAAGTTAGGGATTGCCCATTTAATCTTCAAAAACTTTAGTTAGACCACCTTAATAATATAGAGCAAATGCTCGCTGTAGATAATTGTTAATAACCACTAATATAACGTAGATTATGAAAGTAGCATTTATTACCGGAATTACCGGACAGGATGGCGCCTACTTGAGTGAATTCTTATTAAAAAAAGGATATCAAGTACATGGCCTTAAAAGAAGGGCTTCTTTGTTCAATACCGATAGAATTGATCATTTGTACCAAGATCCACATGTGGAAAATAGAAATTTCATTTTACACTATGGGGATATGACTGATAGTACCAATCTAATTCGATTAATCCAAGAGATTAAGCCCGATGAAATTTATAACTTGGCTGCTATGAGCCACGTACAAGTGTCTTTTGAGATACCTGAATACACAGGCAATGCCGATGGTTTGGGAACCCTGAGGATTTTGGATGCTGTTCGTCTATTGGGACTGGAGAAGAAAACCCGTATTTATCAAGCGTCCACCTCAGAATTGTACGGGAAGGTGCAGGAGGTGCCGCAGTCAGAGACTACCCCATTCTATCCCAGAAGTCCTTATGCCGTGGCCAAAATGTACGCTTATTGGATTACCGTTAACTATAGGGAAGCCTACGGTATGTATGCCTGTAATGGTATTTTGTTCAACCATGAGTCCCCTATTCGTGGAGAAACTTTTGTAACGCGTAAGATTACCCGGGCAGCAGCCAGGATAGCCCTAGGCTTACAGGATAAGTTATATCTTGGGAATTTGGATGCTAAAAGGGACTGGGGTCATGCCAAGGATTATGTTCGTATGATGTGGATGATACTTCAGGCGGAAGAAGCGGAAGATTGGGTAATAGCTACTGGCAAGACTACCCCTGTGCGTGATTTTGTAAGAATGTCCTTTGCGGAAGTAGGTATTGAACTGGCGTTTGAAGGAAAGGGCGTAGAGGAAAAAGGCTATATCAAAGCCTGTTCCAATCCAGAGTTTCAGTTAGAAATTGGCAAGGAGGTATTGGCGGTAGATCCCAAATATTTTAGGCCAACAGAAGTGGATTTGTTAATTGGTGATGCTACAAAGGCAAATACCAAACTGGGATGGGTACCGGAATACGACCTGCAGGATCTTGTTCGCGACATGATGGAAAGTGATGTAAGATTGATGCAAAAAGATCAGCACCTGCAAACTGGTGGATATGAAACCTTTAACTATTATGAATAGCAGGTCAGCTATTTGGTTCGGATAGTTATATGAAATAGCAGTTTATGGATACTGCTATTTAAAAAAGGTATTCTAATTTAGTTAAAAATAATATATGGAGAAAGATGCTAAAATATATATTGCGGGCCATAGAGGGCTTGTGGGCAGTGCTATTTTAAAGAACTTACAAGCCAGGGGCTATACCAATTTTGTTACACGTACCCACAGTGAATTGGATTTGACCGATACCCAGGCCGTGCAACAATTCTTTGCTTTGGAAAAGCCGGTGTACGTCTTTTTGGCGGCAGCCAAGGTAGGGGGGATTGTTGCCAACAATACCTACCGCGGCGATTTTATCTATGAAAACCTAATGATCCAAAACAATGTGATCCATCAGAGTTATGTGCAAGGGGTAAAGAAATTAATGTTTTTGGGGAGTACTTGTATTTATCCCAAAAACTGTCCACAACCCATGAAAGAGGAGTATTTGTTGTCGGACACCTTGGAGTTTACCAATGAGCCCTATGCCATTGCTAAAATTGCCGGGATAAAAATGTGTGAAAGTTATAACCTGCAATATGGCACCAATTTTATTTCGGTTATGCCAACCAACCTATATGGACCCAATGATAATTTTGATTTGGAAAAATCACATGTCCTCCCAGCATTGATCCGCAAAATGCATTTGGGGAAAGCTCTGGAAAACCAGGATTGGGATACCATTCGTAAAGATTTGGACAAATTGCCCATCGATGGGGTAAATGGAGAAGCGCATGAGGATCCGATTTATAGTGTTTTGGATAAGTACGGAATACAAAAAAAAGGAGATGAGGTGCATTTGGAAATATGGGGGACAGGTAAACCCATGCGAGAGTTCCTTTGGAGTGGGGACATGGCAGATGCCTGTGTTTTCCTCATGGAAAACAGGGACTTTATAGACTGTTATGAAAAAGGTGCCAAGGAAATTAGGAATACCCATGTCAATATAGGTACAGGTCTGGATATTTCCATTAAGGATTTGGCCGAACTTATTAAGGATACTATTGGTTTTAAGGGAACGCTTTTTTTTAATGAGCATAAACCAGATGGTACTTTGAAAAAACTTACTGACTCTTCCAAATTGCATGGACTGGGATGGCATCATGAAATGGATTTAAAGGTTGGTATAGCAAAAGTTTATGACTGGTATAATCAATAGGCGCATACGTAATTTTTTTTCCCGACCACAAGATGGTTTTCGTTATGTATTTATCATCATATAAAGCTGCAGTTTATATATTAAACAAACGCATAATAAAATATTGGCTACTTCAATGAATGGCAAGTAATCTACAACTAGTCCACTCTAATATTACGTATTAATTGCTTTGGTGCAGTAAATTCCGTATTGCTGAGTTTGCAAATCCTTTTTTTTGCAAAATGATGGGATAAGTGCCAAGTGCGCTTTGAACCTAATTTTATTTAGGTATGGCAATTTTCATTGGTAACATTAATCTGTTTACCGATCAATAATCTTAAAAATGGTTTAAAATGAAAAAGTCTTATTTTATTATTCCTATTTCTGTAATTTTCCATTTAACTACTATCAATCTAATATTGTATTTGTTTACACCAGAGACCTATAGGAGTGGATTCAGTATATTGTATTACAACATTTCGTGGTTTATGGTGACCTATGCCATAGACTTTTATCCTACGGCCAGAAGGGAGGGGTTTATGACCAATTTTGGTAATTTTTTACGACTCTTCTTGATTTACGGTTTTTTTTATTTCACTTCTTTTGCATTTAAAAATTATGCTCCTTATTCGTTTGGGTATTTGCTAGAAGTCTATTTATTGATTGCCATTATGCTTACGGCATGGAGGTTATTCTTTTTTGGTGCCATAAGGTTATACAGGGCTCATGGTGGAAATTCTGTAAGGGTAGTAGTAATAGGTAGGGATAAAAATTTAAAAAAAATAAGGAGGGTATTTGATGATCCAGGATTGGGATACCGCTACGTTGGGTATTTTGACAATTACCAATCTTATAGCCCAACTTACCTTGGTGATATCAACAAATCCTTTACGTATATCTTTGAAAATGAAATTGATGAGGTTTACTGTATGGCGTCAAAACTCTCTAAGACGGAAATGCAACAGTTAATTTCGATTGCTGACAACAGCTTAAAGAAAATAAAAATAATTCCAGACAATAAGGAGCTGATATCACGGGCAATGTCCATAGAGCTTTATGATAGTGTACCAGTTCTAAATCTAAGGGCCTCGCCTTTGGAATTGGATTATGCCAATGTTGTGAAGCGGGTTTTTGATGTTTTGTTCTCAAGTTTGGTAATCGTTTCCGTACTATCCTGGCTTACGCCTTTAATTTATATTCTTTTAAAATTCGATTCCAAAGGCCCCTTGTTCTTTAAGCAGAAAAGACATGGAGTTAATCGTAGTACCTTTTGGTGTTATAAATTTAGATCAATGACCCAGAGCAAGTATAGCGACACGCTAATGGCCACCAAGAACGATATGCGGATTACTCGACTGGGGAAAATATTACGTAAAACTAGTATCGATGAACTGCCCCAGTTCTTTAATGTGCTTAAGGGAGATATGAGCGTTGTAGGACCTAGGCCCCATATGGAAGTGCATACGGCACAATACGAGACCTCGGTAGATAAATACCTAGTTCGACATTTTCTAAAGCCTGGCATTACCGGTTTGGCACAGATTAAAGGATATCGTGGTGAAATTATAGAAAAATCTGACATTGTAAATAGGGTACGTTTTGATATTTTCTATATGGAGAAATGGTCGCTGCAATTAGACTTTAAGATTATATATTATACCGTGGTCAATGCCATAATAGGTCAGGAAAAGGCGTATTGATTCCAACCTTTGGGTTGGCAACTAAATACTAAAGGTGATTTACTATGATTAGTTGTTAATGAAACTTGTTATTAATGGCCATTTTAGTCCAATTATTTTTGATCATAGACATTACTTAATTGGGGAGTGGTATTCAACCCCAACCCATCCTCTCTAAGGAATTTAAAATCAATAATGTAGGACGGTACAAGCTTTAAATATACTTTTAGGTGTACATAAAAAAGATGTCGCTAATTCAAACATTAAAATTTAATCTTCATTTAAATCTAACAAGATTTTCACTCAAAAAAAGGTTCCTATAGGCTGTGTTTTTATGAACTTTAATGATAAAGTTCGGCTTCATTTAGTTTTACTATAAAAAATTACTTGTTTAATAACATTTTCAAAAGCTAATTCTAAATAATTTTATCCGGTTATCTGGAATTTAGGGAATCGTTTTCCCCCTCCCCCTCCCCTCATCTTTTATTATTTTGATAATTCATTAATTCATTCAAAAACCACTCTTAAATTATGAGAACAAAGACATTATGGGATAGGAAAACATTGTTATTGTTATTGCTGCCCTTGGCATTTTTAAGTTTTAAAGTTGTTGTTTTCTTTCAACCGGGTTTGGATTCGGTGGAATCCATTACCCCCTTTATGAATGGCAATCTGCCAAGTTCAAAGCCTAGCGATGATATTGATTTGGTAGAGATACATACGGATATCCCGTGGGAATCACCACAGGCAATTTTGCCTTTTCCTGGTACTGACAAACTTCTTGTAGTGGAGATGGATGGACGATTTTTTACCTTACCAGATAACGACAATGCTACTGAAAACGAGCGTACAATGGTTATGGATATTCAAGATCGTTGCTGGTATTATACGTATAGTGGTAATACTGGTCAAAAGCACGGTGGCTTTCAAAATGTGGTTTTTCATCCTGATTTTGGTCAAGGTATGAATAAAGATTATATATATGTATATTATCTTTTTAAGGCTGAAAATGAGGATTCGGATTGGAATCCTCCTTATTATGATAGGCTAAGTAGATTTACCTGGACAGGTAATAATTTTGATCCAAATAGTGAACTGATAATGATCAATCAATACGACACCACTAAAGGCCATGACGGTAGTGGGCTTGCCTTTGGTGACGATGGTTTTTTATATGTTTCGGTAGGGGATGAAGGGACTCATAGTGCAGAATCTATCCCTCATACACAATTATTGAACGATCGTTTTAGAAGTGGAGTTTGGAGAATTGATGTTGATATGCAAGGTGGATCCGTTAGTCACCCTATTGAAAGACAGCCCAATAATGAGAATACTCCTGCTAATGTAGAACAATCATATACACAAGGTTATTATATTCCCAATGACAATCCTTGGGTTACCGGTACGGGGGAGTTTCTGGAAGAATTTTATGCCATTGGCCTCCGCCAACCTTTCCGTATGACGTATGATCCGCCCACAGGAAACTTTTGGCTAGGTGATGTTGGGGCCTCAAAGTGGGAGGAAGTTAATATTATGGATAAACCGGGACTAAACTTTCAGTGGAACTTCAAAGAAGGCTTTGAAGATGGTTTTCGTAATTCTACAAATATGCCCAATCCAATTCATGGAGAAGAGAGAGTACCACTTTATGCTTATGATGGATCTGTGGGTAGCGCAGTCATTGGCGGTTACGTATACCGAGGCTCAAATATTCCTGGACTGTACGGTAAATATATATTTGGCGATAATGCAAATGGATCAGTTTATGCACTTACCCATACTGGAGGTAATACCCATGGAGGGGTAGAAGTTATAAGTAATATTGGAGGATCTGTTTTTAATGGTATCTCTTCGTTGGGTGTTAACCATGTTAACGAAATTATGGTCCTTAAACTATCGAATGGTACACCTGGTGGAGGAAAGATATTTAAGATTGAAAATAATGTAGGTTCTGGGGATGATTCTCTTCCCGCACTTTTATCGGAGACGGGTGTTTTTTCAGACATGCAAAACTTGACGCCATCCCCGGGTGTAATTCCCTACGATGTCATTAATCCACTTTGGTCTTCAGGGACAGATAAACATCGGTGGGTTGCAATTCCACAAGACGGCAATGTAAATTCTTCGGATGAACAAATAGGTTATAATGAAAAAGGTGCGTGGACGTTCCCAATAGGTACAACTTTTATTAAACACTTCAATAACCCAAATGGTACAAAATTAGAGACACGACTTTGGGTTCACGGTGCCGATGGTGAATGGTTTGGTAGTAGTTATAAATGGCGGGCCAATGGTTTGGAAGCAGATTTGATACTCCTAGGGGACAACGAAACTATAACAATAGATGGGGATACGTTTAATTATGAATACCCGGCTTCCAATGCCTGTGTACAATGTCATAATTCATCTGCGGGTTGGGTACTGGGATTCAGTACCAGACAATTGAACAAAGAGATTGATTACCCTTCAACGGGTAGATTCTCAAACCAATTGGAAACACTGGGTAGTTTAGGATTTATCCCGGTAGTGGACACCAATACCGTACCTACATTGGTAAGTATTGAAGATAACAACCAACCATTAGAGACTAGGGTAAGATCATATTTTGATTCCAATTGTGCCTATTGTCACTTGCCCGGTAATACAAGAGCAGGTTTCGATATGCGTTTTAGCACCCCGCTCTCTGAGCAGGCACTTATTCATGGAGCTATTATAGAAGATGAGACAGGCAGTGGGAAAGCCATAGTTCCAGGAGACGTTTCGGCATCCAATATTCACTATCGGATGAGTTCTTTAGACCCCTCAATAATGATGATGCCTCTGGCAAAAGGGAGGGCAGATACGGAGGCTTTACAGTTGTTGGAAGCTTGGATCAATGGCCTAAATGGAAATTGCGACACGGAAAATACTGACTTACTAGGTTCTGATAATTTAACTGATGGCAATTTTCTGGATGCCCATAGCCCTCATATCAATATCAATAGGACTGGCGCTTACACCAATAACGAGGAAGTTGCGGTAAGTGTATGTCTTGATAAGTTCAATTTCTATGCAAGTCGTGTTGGAAATCCTGTTACGCCTTTTGTGGCCAAAATTGAGGGTGAAAATGACTTTACGGTAGTATCCATTGGACAGACCAGAACATCTACCGAGTACACTACTGGGGTTAATATCTTTAATTTTAGTGACCACTCCAGTGATGCTGTTGTCTTGCAGCCAGGTGAAAGCATCGCTCCTGGGTATATGGATGCCTACCCCGATGGCTCCGGTTCATTCTCGGGAAACAGCCTAATACCTGCAATGACATCAGGTGAAACGGATGATATATGGCAGTCTTATGAAGTTAATCCTGATTCCGATCCCCATTTGGTAATGGGTTTTATTCCACAGGGTAATTCTATAGCACAGCATTTAAATAGAAGCTACCAATTCAATATTGAAATAAATATTTCCGCTGTCAATGGCGAACTTGCCAATCCTGTGGTAACACTATTTCAACATGTTGGCTACGGTGGCACCTCTTGGGAATTAGGTGTTGGTGAATATCCAGATATTACATTTAAAGGTATTTCAGATAATGACGCTTCTTCAGTACAGGTCGAGGAAGGTTATATAGTAGAGCTGTATTCGGAAAAGGACTTTGAAGGGGATGTGTTTATTTTGGAAGAAAACGATGGTAATTTAGTAGCATCCGATTTCAATGATAAGGTATCATCCATAAAAATATACGCCATTGCTGAGCCTCCAGGACCAAGTGTGGCAACACTCTTTCAGGATGGAACCTACGGTGGCGCTTCATGGGAACTGGAACTAGGCGACTATGGCGACATTTCACTCGAAGGGATTCCGCTAAACCAAATAAGTTCCGTGCAAGTATCCGAGGGTTATGTTGTGGAGTTGTATCCGGAGTTAAACTTTGGTGGTGCACCTATAGCCTTGACCTCCAATACCAGCAACCTTTTGGCCTTGGGCATCGATAACGATGCCGAGTCCGTAAAAGTTTTTGTAGCACCTGTGGGACAAACTGTGGTTACACTATTTCAACATGTCAACTACGGTGGAACTTCTTGGGAACTTGGTGTTGGGGAATATCCCGATATCACCGTTATGGGCATTACGGATAATGACGCCTCTTCCTTACAGATCGAGGAAGGTTATATAGTTGAACTGTATTCGGAAAAGAACTTTGGGGGAGATGTCTTTATTTTGGAGGAACATGATTCTAACCTAGTAGCATCCGGGTTCAATGACCAAGTATCTTCTGTAAAGATATACGCCGTTGAGGATCCTCCAGGACCAGCTGTGGCAACACTCTTTCAGGATGGAACCTACGGTGGAACTTCATGGGAACTGGAACTGGGCAACTATGGCGACATTTCACTCAAAGGGATTCCGCTAAACCAAATAAGTTCCGTGCAAGTATCTGAGGGTTATGTCCTGGAGTTGTATCCGGAGTTAAACTTTGGTGGTGCACCTATAGCCTTGACCTCCGATACCATTAGCCTTGTGGGCTTGGGCATCGATGACGATACCGAGTCTATAAAAATATTTGCTAATACCGAAGTTGCCTGTGACTGCCAATGTGCCTCTGGGGAATATAGTCTGTTGGTCAACGGAAGTTTTGAAGAAACCAGTAACCCTGCATATGCTACAGCCTATGATTTAATAGAGGATTTGGGCAGTGCCAATAACGGTGTCAAGTTTATTGATGCACATACTGATAATGATTTTCCCGGTTGGTTTACAACTGGCGGAATTGCATTGCAACAAGGAGGTTTATCGCAAGGCGGAACCCTTGAGTTAGGGCAAAGTGGATTTTTGGGTGTTCCGGCCTCAAATGGCAATGTTTTTGTAGAAATGGACGGTAACCACCACAATCAAATTATTTCTGTAACTGAGGGGCAGTTACTTGACTGGGAACTTTCTCATCAAGGCCGCGAAGGGACTGATGTAATTAACATTTCTGCTGGTCCAGTAGGAAACCAAACGGTAATTGCAACAGTATCTTCCTCTAATTCAGAGTGGGTCACGCATACAGGGAAATATCAAGTGCCTGTTGGTGTTACCGAAATTCAGTTTACAATTACACCGTTGGAAGCATCTGATGGGGATATTGATTCTTCCAACTTATTGGATTTTGTAAAAGTTTGCCCATCCAAAGAAACAATAACGACCACTGTGGCGACACTTTTTCAACATGTCGCTTACGGAGGGACTTCTTGGGAACTTGGTGTTGGGGAATATCCCGATATTACCTTGGAAGGAATCACGGATAATGATGCCTCTTCGCTACAGATAGAGGAAGGCTACGTAATAGAACTGTATGCGGAAAAGGACTTTGGGGGAGAGGTATTTATTTTGGAAGAAAATGACTTCAATTTAGTCGCATCAGGTTTCAATGATCAAGCATCTTCGGTAAAAATATACAACGTTGACAATCCTTCAGGACCTTCCATGGCTACACTTTTTCAGGATGGCGCCTACGGTGGCACTTCCTGGAAACTGGGGATTGGCGAATATGCGGACATTTCACTCGAAGGTATAACGCTGAATGATGTAGGTTCCGTACAAGTGGCGGACGGCTATGTCGTGGAGCTATATCCAGACTTAAACTTTGGAGGTACTCCTATTGCCCTGACCTCGGATATCGATGACCTTGTGGCTCTTGGAATCAATAATGATGCCGAGTCGGTAAAAGTATTTGTTGCACCTTCGGGACCAACTGTGGCAACTCTTTTCCAGCATGGGAATTATAATGGATCTTCTTGGGCACTTGGTGTAGGCGAATATCCGGACATTACCTTGCAGGGCGTTACCGATAATGATGCATCCTCGTTACGGATCGAGGAAGGCTACGTAATTGAACTGTATTCGGAAAAGAATTTTGGAGGAGGAATGATTGTCTTGGAAGAGGATTACCCTGTTCTTGGTAATTCTGGTTTTGACGATACCGTATCTTCTGTAAAAATATACAGTATTGTCGACCCTCCAGGACCGACTATGGCGACACTATTCCAAGATGGCGCCTACGGTGGTACTTCCTTGGAACTCGAGATTGGCGACTATGCGGACATATCCCTTGAAGGTATTCCGCTGAACGAGGTAGGTTCCGTGCAAGTTGCCGACGGTTACGTTGTGGAGCTGTATCCCGAATTAAACTTTGGCGGTACGCCGATTGCTTTGACCTCGGATACCAGCGACCTTGTGGCCCTGGGAATCAATGATGATACAGAGTCGGTAAAAGTATTTGTTGCTCCTGCAGGAGCAACTGTGGCGACACTTTTTCAACACGTGGCTTATGGAGGGACTTCTTGGGAACTTGGTGTTGGGGAATATCCCGATATTACCTTGGCGGGAATCACGGATAATGATGCCTCTTCGTTACAGATCGAGGAAGGTTATGTAGTGGAACTGTATTCGGAAAAGGACTTTGGGGGAGAGGTATTTATTTTGGAAGAAAATGACTCCAACCTATTTGCTTCAGGTTTTAATGACCAGGCATCTTCGGTAAGAATATACAACGTTGTCGATCCTCCAGGACCTACCATGGCTATACTCTTCCAAGATGGTGCCTATGGTGGCACCTCCTGGGAACTCGAGATAGGCGACTATTCGGACATATCCCTTGAAGGTGTTACTCTAAACGAGGTAGGTTCCGTGCAAGTTGCCGACGGTTACGTCGTGGAATTGTATCCCGAGTTAAACTTTGGCGGTACGCCGATTGCCTTGACTTCAAATACCAGCGACCTTGTGGCCCTGGGAATCAATGATGATACCGAATCCGTAAAAGTATTTGTCTATATGCCAGAAGTTAATCCTGTGGTGACTCTTTTCCAACATGGGAATTACAATGGATCTTCTTGGGAACTTAGCGTCGGCGAATATCCGGACATTACCTTGCAGGGCGTTACGGATAATGATGCATCCTCGTTAAAGATCGAGGAAGGCTATGTAATGGAACTGTATTCGGAAAAGAATTTCGGAGGTGCAATGATTGTTTTGGATGAGGATTACCCTGTTCTTGGTAATTCCGGTTTTGACGATACCGTATCTTCGGTAAAAATATACGAATATGTTGCTCCTTCAGGACCAACCATGGCAACTCTTTACCAAGATGATCAGTTTGGAGGTGCTTTTTGGGAACTTGGTGTTGGCGAATATGCGGACATTTCACTTGAAGGTGTTACACTAAACGAAGTAGGCTCCGTTCAAGTGGCGGACGGTTATGTCGTGGAGCTGTATCCCGAATTAAACTTTGGCGGTACACCGATTACTTTAACTTCGGATGCCAGCGATCTTGTGGCCCTGGGCATCAATGATGATACAGAATCGGTAAAAGTATTTGTTTACGTACCAGAATTTAATCCAGTGGTTACACTTTTTCAGCATGGCAATTACTCCGGGTCTACTTGGGAACTTGGTGTTGGGGAATATCCGGATATTACCTTGGAGGGAATTCCAGATAATAATGCCTCAGGCTTACAGATCGAGGATGGATACGTAATAGAACTGTATTCGGAAAAAGATTTTATGGGGGAACTGCTTAAACTGGATGAAAATTCCATCTTCTTAGGTAATTATGGTTTTAATGACAAGACATCATCGGTAAGAATATACGAGTTTATAGATGCTTCGGAACCAACCGTTCTAACACTTTTTCTGGATAGCAATTACACTGGGGCCACTTGGGAACTTGGTGTAGGGCAATATCCGGATATTACCTTGGAAGGAATTCCAGATAATAATGCCTCTGGGTTACAGATTGAGGATGGCTACACAGTAGAGCTTTATTCGGAAAAGGATTTTGGAGGCGAAGTGCTTATACTGGATGAAAATGCCAACTTCTTGGCTACCTATGATTTTAATGACAGATTATCTTCAATAAAAATATATGAGTCTATCGAAGGTGCGGAACCGTCCGGAGTGTCCCTAAAAGCAAGTATTGGTCAAGAATTGCCAATATCGTTGTATCCTAATCCCGTTGATGATATGTTCTACCTACATTCTGAAAAAATTATCGCAGAAAGGGCAAATGTCTATATTTATTCTTCCAACGGAATATTGGTCAAACAACAGAAGGTGATTTTTGAAAACACTATTGATGTCGAAATCTATGTGGATAAATTGGCCGGTGGAATCTATACGATTTTGATCGTTAATGATATTGGCGAGAATACTGCAATTCAAATTATTAAGAATTGATGGTTTTAGTTAGGGGCTTGGTATAATTTACCACACCCCTAACTAAAACCAT
>JBFHGV010000019.1:0-14985 GCA_041582955.1 Arenibacter sp. | reverse complement strand
TTGCAAAAGGTGTAGTAGAGACGGTCAAGAAATTGAATTGGTCCCCAGACATAATACATGTGCATGGTTGGATGGCATCTTTGCTTCCCCTATACCTCAAGAAATTCTATTCGGACGAACCCTTGTTTTCCGAAAGCAGGATAGTTATGTCTGTTTTTGGCCAAGGTTTTGAAGGATCCTTAAATAAGGATATAATCAAAAAAATTGCTTTCGACGGTATCCCTGAAGAGAGCGTAAAGGTACTTGAGGACCCCAATTATAATAATTTGTTAAAAGTTGCAGTGGATTATTCCGATGCTGTTATTTTAGCTGCCGAGGATATTCCGGCTGATCTAGGTGACTATATATCCAACCTCCAAAAGCCTGTGTTGCCTTATGTGCCGTTACAGGAGTTTGAGGAGGCCTACATGAATTTTTATAACACCGAAGTACTAAAATAATCTAAATGAACTTACTGAAAGGATTAAGATGGCCTACTTTGTTGGCTGTGCTGCTGCTTGCAGTGTCTTGCGAGGAGGATATTACCACAATTGGTGCCGGTGTGGTAGGTGGAGAACCATTTACCGCCAACAGGGCTGTATATGATGTTTTTGCGTATAACAAGAAAATAGAAGCGGTACGTACCAATAAACTTCCAGTATATCAAATAGGGAACTTTAACGATCCCATTTATGGCAAAACGCAGGCAAGTATCACAACACAGGTGCAGTTGTCCACAGCCAATCCAACTTTTGGAAATTACTCTGCAACCACAGAGGAAAGTGCCGATACTGATTCCAGTACCTTAACCATTAAAGAAGAAGAAACGGTAAAAGAAGTTACTTTGTTTATACCGTTCTTGACCAATCCCAAGGGCGATAGGGACTTGGATGGCGTTGCCGACGAATACGATGCGGATCCGGATGATGCAAATAGCGATTCCGATGGAGATGGCCTAACCGATGTCCAAGAACAAGCCTTGGGTACCGACCCATTGAACGAGGATACCGATGGCGATGGAATCAAGGACGGCGAGGATCCTGAGACTTCTCCAAACAGGTTTCCCGTTAAGTATGATTTGGATAGTATATACGGTAATAGGGATATACCTTTTAACTTTAAGGTAGAGCGATCTACCTATTTTTTAAGGGACTTGGACCCCAACAGTAATTTCCAGGAAGCCCAACAGTATTATTCTTCCCAACAGTTTTCGCCAGGTTTTGTCTCGGATGTATTGTTTGATGGACCAGTTGAAATTTCCAATGTGGAGGAATTGGTATTTCAGGAAGATGATCCCGAGACCGAAGATGTAGACGAATCGGAGGAGGCACCAACCCGATTGGCCCCAGGTATTCGCGTAAAGTTGAACAACGCCTTTTTTCAGGAAAATATTCTGGATAAGGAGGGCGCTTCAGAACTGCTGAGTCAGGCCAATTTTTCGGAATTTTTCCGTGGGATACACTTATCCATACCAGACGATATCCTCTTGCTTTTAGATCTTACACAAGGAAATATTACCATAACCTATAACTACAAGAGCGTAACCAGCTCTACAGACAGTACTATAATTGATAATGAAAGAGATTTTGTGCTATACCTTTTAAGGCGTGATAGTAATACTGGCACAGCCATTGGCAATGCGGTGAACAGCTTTATTAACGAGGCATATCCGGCAGAAATTGAAAACAGCCTGGACAGTGGTGAGAATGCTTCCAAGATCTATTTAAAAGGAGGGGCCGGTAGTTATGCCCAAATTAAACTATTTGACGAGTCTGGCGGTGCAGAAATTATCAATCAAATAAAACAAGGTAATTGGATCATCAATGAAGCCAATCTTGTATTTTATGTTGATCGTAGTACTCTTGATGCTGCTGGAACCCAAATTGAGCCATCAAAATTGTATTTGTATAAGGATAACACCAATACTTCCGTATACAATCAGTTTCTGGAAACCGAACAGGATTTTAGTAATGGAAATATCACTAATTATGACGGGGGGCTCAATGAGGAAAATGGAAAAGGACAGAGTTATAAAATAAAAATCACCAATCATATCAACGATATCATAGTGCGAGATTCTACCAATGCCACCCTGAATCTAACGGTGACATCCGATATTAGGATTACGGCTACCAACAAGGCCATGCTGGCCAACGGCGTGGAAGGCAATGTGCCAGTAATGTCTACGGTAAACCCTCTAGGTACTGTACTCTATGGAAGCAATAATTTACCCAGCGGTATGGAAGACAAAAAGTTGAAGCTTGAAATATTTTATACCAAAGCCAACTAAATTTAAGAATATACCACTTAAAGGCTTTTTTCGTTAATTATCTAAAACTTAAGGGGTTTTATATAACAAGATGCTACATTTGTTATATAGAACCTTTTTCTATTTTAATGATCAATCTATAAAGTTATGTGTGGAATTGTAGGGTATTTAGGACATAGGGATGCTTATCCCGTTATCATAAAAGGACTTCAACGGCTGGAATACAGGGGGTACGACAGTGCCGGAATAGCACTGTATGACGGCAAAAGTATAAATTTAGCCAAGACCAAGGGAAAAGTAGAAGATTTAAACAGTAAAGCCAAAAGCACAATCTCCCTGGAAGGTAAATTGGGAATTGGACATACCAGATGGGCCACTCACGGAGTGCCCAATGATACAAATTCCCACCCCCATTATTCCAATTCGGGAGAATTGGTAATTATCCATAATGGAATCATTGAAAACTATGATTCCATTAAAAAGGAACTGGTCAATAGGGGGTACACCTTTTCTTCTGAGACCGATACCGAAGTATTGGTAAACCTCATAGAGGAGGTGAAGCGCCAAGAAGGGGTAAAACTGGGGAAAGCTGTTCAAATAGCGCTAAACCAAGTAGTTGGAGCATATGCTATTGCTGTCTTTGACAAGCAAAAACCAGATGAGATTGTAGTGGCCAAGTTGGGGAGCCCCTTAGCTATTGGGGTGGGCGAAAATGAATTTTTTGTTGCTTCCGACGCTTCCCCTTTTATTGAGTTTACCAACAATGCCATTTATTTGGAAGATGAAGAAATGGCGGTAATACGATTGGGCAAGGAAATTAAATTGCGAAAAATAAAGGATGATGCCATAGCCTATCCGTCTATACAAGAACTAAAGCTAAACCTGGAAGAAATAGAAAAAGGAGGTTTTGACCACTTTATGCTAAAGGAGATCTATGAGCAGCCTAGGGCTATTTTGGACACTTTTAGAGGGCGACTCCTAGCCAAAGACGGAACCATTAAGATGGCCGGTATCGATCAGAATCTGGAAAAGTTTTTAAACGCCAATAGAATCATTATTGTTGCTTGTGGGACCTCTTGGCATGCCGGGTTGGTAGCAGAGTATATATTTGAGGATTTGGCCAGAATACCGGTGGAAGTAGAATATGCCTCGGAGTTCAGATATAGAAATCCCGTAATTACCGATAAGGATGTGCTAATTGCCATTTCCCAATCCGGGGAAACGGCAGATACCTTGGCAGCCATCAAATTGGCCAAGGAAAAAGGAGCCTTTGTATTTGGAGTCTGTAATGTAGTAGGCTCGTCAATAGCCCGCGAAACCAATGCTGGCGCCTATACGCATGCGGGACCAGAAATTGGTGTGGCCTCCACTAAGGCCTTTACCACACAGATTACGGTGCTGACACTTTTAGCCTTAAAATTGGCGAAGGAAAAAGGCGTTTTCAATACCACCCGTTTCCACGAGTTTTTAACTGAATTGGAGAATATACCATCAAAGGTAGAAAAGGCCTTGCTTTCCAATCCTTTGGTAGAGATTATCTCCGAAGTGTACAAGGATTCGGCCAATTGCTTGTATTTGGGCAGAGGCTACAACTTCCCGGTTGCATTGGAAGGCGCCCTTAAATTAAAGGAGATCAGCTACATCCATGCCGAAGGATACCCCGCAGCTGAAATGAAGCACGGACCAATTGCACTTATTGATGAGCATATGCCGGTTGTGGTCATAGCCACTAATAAAGGGCATTATGAAAAAGTGGTAAGTAATATCCAGGAAATTAAATCCAGAAAAGGAAAAATTATAGCCGTGGTTACTGAAGGTGATGTTCAAGTAAAGGAATTGGCAGACCATGTCATAGAAATCCCTGAAACCTTGGAAAGCCTTACTCCGCTGTTAACCACTATTCCCTTGCAACTTTTATCCTATCATATCGCCGTGATGAGGGGTTGTAATGTTGATCAGCCCCGTAATTTGGCGAAGTCGGTTACCGTAGAATAAGGGGAGCACCCTAAAACACTGGACTAATCCATGAAATACAGCCCTTTAGGTTGTGATTCATGGATTTTTTTATATTAAATTTTGTCGAAATTATAATAAAATATGTTAAATTTTGAACAAAAACTATTATGCATGCATAATTTATTTGATTTTACTATTGTTAATTTGAAAAATAATGTATATTGGATATATGATATATTACTAAATACTAACGATAAATTAACTCAAATAAGTATGAGAAATTCTCTTGTATTATTTTTTTCTATGTTTGGCGTATTAGCCTTTTCCCAGACGACCATTACTGGGAATGTTGTAGACCAGAACAATGACCCAATACCCGGGGCCAATATTGTGATCTCTGGGAAAGCCATTGGAACCGTGTCGGATTTTGATGGCAATTTTATCCTGAACACTTCGGAAATCCCCCCATTCACCTTAGCTATAAGTAGTATTGGTTTTGTTGCCACTACTGCTGAGGTGATCCAGGATAACCAGAACCTTGCCATAGTCATGAGCGAGGAACAAACTAGTTTGGACGAGGTAGTAATATCTGCCTCAAGAACTCCTGAACGTATTTTTGAGTCCCCTGTTACGGTAGAACGTTTTGGTCTGCGGGACATACAAAATACTGCTTCGGCCGATTTTTATGACGGATTGGAAAATCTAAAAGGGGTAGACATCAACACCAACAGTTTAACGTTTAAGGCCATAAATACCAGAGGTTTTGCCACCTTTGCCAATACGCGTTTTATGCAATTGATAGACGGAATGGACAACTCCACCCCTGCCCTAAACTTTCCAATGGGGAACCTGCTGGGGATGATAGAAACCGATGTTCAAAGTGTGGAATTGCTTCCAGGGGCATCTTCGGCCTTGTATGGCGCCAATGCCTTTAACGGAATTCTTTTTATGCGCAGCAAAAGCGCATTTGATCATACTGGTATCAGTGCCTATGCCAAAAAGGGAATTACCTCACAGGATGCTGCCGGGGATAATGACTACACCGATTTTGGGATC
Organism: Arenibacter sp.; assembly: GCA_041582955.1. GTDB lineage: Bacteria > Bacteroidota > Bacteroidia > Flavobacteriales > Flavobacteriaceae > Arenibacter. Next base: position 9,725 of record JBFHGV010000019.1, on the reverse strand, counting down.
AGGGCAGCGCACAAGTTCAGTGATAAATTTGCCGGTAAGGTCAATTTTTCTTATTTAAAAGGTACAGATTGGGCGGCTAACAATACTGCCGGAAAACAAGGTGGAGGGCCAACAAGAGCATCTACAGACTATGACGGTATTAATGTCTATGGCGATGAAGCCTCCGAAAACATGAAGGTGGTAGCGGCCCAACTTATAGATAGGGGGTTGTTAAACCCTGCAGCAGAAGCTTTGATCCCTTCTCAGGTAATTAGCAGGACCGGTTACGATGAAGCGGCTCTGACCGATTATAAGGCCGAAAGTGTAAAAGCCGATTGGGGATTGTACTACCGTCCGTGGGGCAATGATTTTGAGCTGTCCTACACGGGAAAGGTCGGGAAAGGAAGTACTATATATCAAGGTACCAACAGATACGCCATTGACAATTTCACCATGCAGCAGCACAAATTTGAGATCCGGAACGATAATTTTTTCCTTCGGGGATATTTAAACGAGGACAAGGCCGGGGACTCCTATGATATGGTATTCACAGGATTAAACATTAATAATCTATGGAAAGATAACAGTACTTGGTTTGGGCAATACGTGGGCACCTATGTGGGGGCCGTTTCACAAAACGTGCCATCGGATCAAGCGCATATATTGGCAAGACAGGCTGCCGATACAGGTCGCTACATTCCAGGGACACCCCAATTTCAAAATGCCTTTAATCAGGTTACTACAGACCCGGATCTGACCAGTGGATCCAAATTTCAGGACAACTCCAAATTCTATCATGCCGATGCCAACTACAATTTTAGTCATCTGTTGGACTTTGCCGAAATTCAGTTGGGCGGCTCTTATAGGCAATATAGGTTAAATTCCTTTGGCACCATTTATACCGATGCCAGTGGCCCCATTACCTATTCGGAATACGGCCTGTATACCCAGGTTCAAAAGAAATTTATGGAGGAAGACCGACTAAAATTAACTGCTTCCCTTCGTTATGACAAATCCGAACTTTTTGATGGGTTTTTCTCGCCAAGGGTATCCTTGGGGTATACTGCAGGGGAAAGTGGCAACCATAACATTAGGGCTTCCTATCAAACGGGCTTTAGGAATCCTACCACCCAAGACCTATATATAGGTTTGAATGCCGGAAGGGGTATTCTAGTAGGTAGTGCCCCCGATAACCCTGCCAGAGAAGTAAGGACCTTTGATTTAAGCCCCACCGGAACGGCCATTCTTGGAGCCCCTACCTTGGATTTTAATGGAGAAGGCGTTTACAACAACTCCTTTTCCGCTAGGTCGGCCACCGCCTTTTCACAGAGTCAGAATCCTGCCGACCTGGTAGTGGCCAATCCGGAAATGGTTAAACCAGAACAGGTTACTTCCTATGAATTAGGGTACAGGGGCAAATTAAACAAGGTAACCATAGATGTTAGCGCCTATTACAATGCTTATAAAAACTTTTTGTCCGGAGAGAGGGTGGTGGTGCCTTTTTATGGGGACGTACAATTAACCCAAACCGTTCCAACACCGGGCGGCCCAATACCTGCAGCAATCGTGGCGTTGGCCAATGGCGATTGGCAAGGTTACCAAGCCTATACCAATACGGATGCCAAGGTAAATTCCTATGGTGCAGCCCTGGGAATCAATACTAAAATATGGGGCAATTATGACCTGGGAATGAACTATACCTATGCCAAATTGGACTTTGATCAATCACAGGATCCGGACTTTATCACCAGTTTTAATACCCCTGAACATAAAGTTAAGGCTACTTTTGGCAATACAGAATTGTTTAAGAATTTTGGGTTTAATGTAGCTTGGAGATGGAGTGACACCTATTTATGGGAGGCTACATTTGGTGACGGACAAATACCTGCCTACCATGTAGTGGATGCGCAAATCAGCTATACCGCGGCCAGTATTAAGTCCGCATTTAAACTAGGGGCCTCCAACGTTCTGGGAGATGAGTATTATACGGCTTTCGGTACCGGGTATATTGGATCACAATATTATATTTCCTGGACCATTAATCCGTAACTAGCTGTTTTATAAAGGAAATAATTTAGTAAAAAATGGCGTCAAATTTTATGACGCCATTTTTATTGGTAAAAAAAGGATAAAAGTAGTTTCCGTTTTAAGAAGTAAAACATATCTTTGCAGCCTTAAAAACAAAGCGGTAAGTCGCACTGTTTTTATTTTAAAGATATCAGTAAAACGTAAATACTCAAGTAATGTCTAAAGTTACAGGTAAAGTTTCCCAAATCATCGGCCCGGTTGTTGATGTTGAATTTGAGTCCGGAGCGGACCTTCCCAAGATTTATGATTCTTTGGAAATCGTCAATAAAGACGGCTCCAAATTAATTTTGGAAGTGCAGTCACATGTAGGAGAAAATACGGTTAGGACTATTTCCATGGATTCTTCCGATGGATTAAGTAGGGGAGTTGCCGTAAATGCAACAGGTAGCGCGATTCAAATGCCGATAGGAGATGATGTATATGGTCGTTTGTTCAACGTGATCGGGGATGCTATTGACGGTCTTGGGGAATTGCCCAAATCTGGTAAGGATGGTCTTCCAATTCACAGGGATGCCCCTAAATTTGAAGACCTGTCAACTTCTACTGAGGTATTGTTTACTGGAATTAAAGTAATCGACTTGATTGAGCCTTATGCAAAAGGTGGTAAGATTGGATTGTTTGGTGGTGCAGGTGTTGGTAAAACAGTATTGATCCAGGAATTGATCAACAACATTGCAAAAGGACATGGTGGACTTTCTGTATTTGCAGGGGTAGGGGAACGTACCCGTGAAGGGAACGATTTACTTCGTGAAATGTTGGAGTCAGGTATTATTAAGTACGGGGACGACTTTTTGCACTCTATGGAAGAAGGCGGATGGGATTTGTCCAAAGTAGATAAAAAAGCAATGAAAGACTCCAAAGCGACTTTCGTTTTTGGACAAATGAACGAACCTCCCGGAGCACGTGCACGAGTGGCACTTTCAGGACTTACCATTGCAGAATACTTCCGTGATGGTGCAGGAGAAGGTCAAGGGAAAGATGTATTATTTTTCGTAGATAACATCTTCCGTTTTACCCAAGCAGGTTCAGAGGTATCGGCCCTTTTGGGACGTATGCCATCGGCAGTGGGTTACCAGCCAACTTTGGCAACAGAGATGGGTGCCATGCAGGAGCGTATTACATCAACCAAAAGAGGTTCCATTACATCTGTACAGGCGGTATACGTGCCTGCGGATGATTTAACGGATCCGGCACCGGCAACAACATTTGCCCACTTGGATGCTACAACGGTATTGTCTCGTAAAATTGCCGAGTTGGGTATTTATCCTGCTGTGGATCCATTGGATTCTACTTCTAGGATTTTGACAGCTGATATTTTGGGGAATGATCACTATGCCTGTGCACAAAGAGTAAAAGAGCTTTTACAGCGATATAAAGAACTTCAGGATATTATTGCCATTCTAGGTATGGAAGAATTGTCTGAAGAAGATAAACTGGCAGTAGGTAGAGCAAGACGTGTACAACGTTTCCTTTCCCAGCCTTTCCACGTAGCGGAGCAATTTACCGGTATCCCAGGTGTATTGGTAGATATTAAGGACACTATTAAAGGATTTAATATGATTATGGACGGGGAATTGGATCACCTTCCAGAATCGGCCTTTAACCTTAAGGGAACCATAGAGGAAGCTATAGAAGCCGGTGAGAAAATGTTGGCCGAAGCATAAACGGGTAAACGGCATTCCCAACAGTTTGCAAACAACTGTATCCAGGAATAGCCTATACTAAATATTTGAAAAATATGTATCTAGAAATTGTATCACCAGAAGCTACCTTATTTGCCGGAGAGGTTACCGCTGTAACGCTACCCGGAATAGACGGTGAATTTCAAATGTTGAACAATCATGCCCCCATTGTTTCTATACTACAGGCAGGGAATGTAAAGATCAAAGGTAATGTGAAATTGGATGCAGCTCATGGGGAAAAATTCTCTAAAGCATCCAATGGCGATACAGTATTGGCAATTAGCAGTGGTACTGTTGAGATGAAGAACAATAAGGTTATTGTTTTGGTAGACTAAGGCCAATACAACCCTACATATAAACAAAAGTCATACAATTTGTATGACTTTTGTCGTTTCAATACCATGGGAAACAAGAGTATAATTATTACAGAAGGAGTTCGTCCGCTATGGCAGACCCTATTGGCTACGGCATGCTATACCTTGACTGTACTATTCTTGGCTACTTTCTTTTTTGGTTATGAACTATTTCCAAATACCGGTATAGACAATAGATGGAATTTCAATCTGTGTTATAGTGCTATTGTATGTGCTGCACAGGGGGTACTGTTCTCCTCGGTAAAAAGTATTTATTTCAATCTAAACAATAACACCTTTAAAAAGGAGTATTCCGTAGGCCCCATTAGGGTGGGTAACTGGAAAAAACTACCAGATATAGTGTACGTATCAGTTTTTAGGCAATTAAAAAAGGATGGCTCCCATACCTATGAGGTGAATTTGTGGCTAAAAGGAAATAAGAGTTTTACCCTTTATGAAAGTAGTCATATGGAAAGCACATTTGCTATGGGGGAAAACGCGGCCAAGTCCTTAAAGGTAGATTTGTTGGATGCAAGAGTGCCCAATAACTACAAATGGATAAAAAGCCCAGCTTAAAAAAGCGTATTAATAGATCTAAGGGCAACGGTGCTGGGTTAATTTAATCAGTTAGATGTTATTCCGTGATGTTCATCTATTTCCTGCTTGCTAAGACGTAGAAATCTGGCAGCATTGTTATAAAGGATATCCCTTTTTTGTGCTGTATTCAGAAAATTAGCGGTATTAATGGCCTCCAAGCCTACCTCAATGCTTTCCGGCCAATTCATTTGATCGGATCCGAACATGACCCGTTTTCCAAAACCTGCATCAACAATGCGCCTTAGGTAGTTGTGAAAGGCTTTACGGGGTATAGCATAACATATTACCCCTACGTCAACATAGACCTGCGGATGGGTCCAAAGTACGGCCAGAAGATCGTCTATCATAGGATATCCGGCATGCATTAAATAGATCCTAAGTTTGGGATGGCGCATAAGAAGTTCTTCCACAAGCAAAGGGCTGTGCAATTGGGCCCTATACTTACCAAATCCTGGCAAATAAGCGGCACCTGGGGGGCCAGTGCCCATATGAATCCCCAACGGAATATCCATATCTTCTGCAATTTGGGCATAGGGTTCAAATTTGGGGTCACTAGGAGATACACCGTTATACTGTATGGCCACCTCCCCAAATACCTTGTATTTACCTGAGGATAATAGTTCCTTGACCTTATCCGGGGTTTTATGGGCCATAAAAAAATTAAAGTGTAACCCCGGAATAATCCGGTTGCCGCCTTTTGCTATGTACCCATCAATCAAAGAACCACTGGTTACACCATAAATATTGTGTTTTTTTAGAATAGACAAGGTCTTGTCCATGACTTCTTTGTCTGTTGCTGAACCCCAAATGGGGTTATCACAATTTGGTTTGCGCAGGTATTCATTAAAACCTTTGGCCCATGAGGCAGCAGGGTCATGGGCCGGCATTTCTGTCGGCGGAGCACAAATGGCCGTAGGAGGTGGTCCGTTCAGGGATGCCGGTAAGGCATGCAAATGCATATCTAGAATAGGCGGTTTATCCTGGCAGTAACCGCTAATTGTAATAATTAGTGCAAGATATAGTACAGTGCTCCTCATCTCCATTTGTTTTAGGGTTAAAAAAACAAGGGGGAATAGGGCATTATAAACCACTAGGGAAGACAGCTTGTGGTACAATAAGATACAAAACTTTTGCCTTAATTCTTAATATCTCTTTTGCTGGCGTTTATTTATTAAGTTTTACACTACGCTGTGTTTTCGCACTTTTAAGGGCGGCGTCCAGGATTTCCATCGTAATCATGTTATTTTCCAAGGAGTAGGGATCGTAGGGAGGCAAAACTGTTTTTCCCTTGATTACAGAGGCAAACAAACTAAAGGGGTCGTTAAAAGGTTCAAGTCTTTCGTCTAGCCTAAAATGTTTTTCCTCATATTCGCTATACCCTTTGGCAATACGCAGCCTAAGGTCGTGCTGATTATCGGCGTAAACTACACCTTTTACCCCATAGATCTCCATGTCCTTGCGTCCAATGGGCCAGTTCCATGAGGGTTCCAAAATGGCCATGGCTTTATCGTAAGTAAGGATAATAGTGGCATCATCATCTACTTCGGGGTTATTTTCTGGTTGCAGCTGCTGCGTAACCGCCGTAACCATTTTGGGTTTTTTACCTTGTTGTATCCAAGTCATAAGATTGGCCCCATAGCATCCAAAATCCATTATGGCCCCGCCGCCATTTAGTTTTGGATCGGTAAGGAAGCTTAAGAATTCCTTGCTTACCCCAATCTTTTTTGGCCCCTTGTGTCCGTCCCTCACAATCACTTTTCTGAGTTCTCCTACGGCTCCTTGCTGAAGGAGTTCAAAGGCCTTTACATTGGTTGGGTACCAAGAGGTCTCATAATTGGTAAGCAAATGTATGTTGTGTTTTTTGGCAAGGGCATTCATTTTTTTGGCGTGTTCCAAGCTTACGGCCAAGGGCTTTTCCACCATTACATGGATACCTTTTGGCGCACAAGCTTCCACAATGGACAGGTGATCGTATATGGTTCCAAAACCGGCCACAGCATCTGGTTTTACCGCAGCGATCATCTCTTCCATGGTATTGAAGACCATTTCCATGGGAAAACCGTAGGCTTTGGACAGTCGATCCGCCAGGTTACGATCGGTTTCTACAATGCCTACCATAACCACATCCTCCTTGTTTTCCCTTCCTAAGATCCAGCCAACATGACCATGGGATAATCCTGCAACCCCTAACCGTATAGCCTGTTCCTGTGCGGTACCGCAGAATAAGATAAAGTAAAGAAAAAAGGTTGCAATGGCTTTCATATGTTATATGTTAAAGGTGTTGGATGTGTCCCAGATAGCGGGGGAATATATGAAATTGGTTTCCCCCCACCATCTATTTTTATCCATTGGTTATTGTACAGGGGTTAATTGCCCAATAGTCACCGATTCAATAGCCCCTTCGGTAGCCGTTTGGTTGGCTTTAATATGAGGGCTGTTTAGATGTTTTTGCCAGAGGTCATAACTGGCCCAATTTTCATAGAAGAAAAAACGATCCGGGTTCTCATTGTCCTGGTGCAGATCGTAATTAATGCAGCCTTCCTCCTCTAGGGTAGGAGGTATAAGTTTTAATAGGGCTTCTTTTACAAATTCGCGTTTTTCAGGTTTTGCCATAATAGTGGCTGTGATGGTCAATTGCGTGTTGCTCATTTTTATTTTAGAATTTTATTTCTCAAATATATGGAAGTTTTATATAGCTACTGCGGCTATGCTGATCGTCAACATTCCAAAAATGCCCAATTCCTATTATTAAATATGCTGGTCTATCAAAATCTGATTTCCATCGGGGTCGGTTAGCATGATACTTGCTGGTCCATCGGATTTCTCATCTACCTCCTGTATCAATTTTATATCCTTACTTTTTAAATGTTCCTGAATTTTTCTAACATCCTCAAAAGAATTCAAGGTGTTGGCATCCTGGTCCCAACCTGGATTAAAGGTAAGGATGTTCTCAGGGAACATGTCTTGGAACAAACCAACAAGTGCGTTGCCATTTTTCATGATCAGGTAGTTCATTTTTAGATCGCCGGCAAATACGGTAAATCCCAATTTCTCGTAAAATTCTTTGGATATGTTTAGATTCTTAACGGCAAGACTAATTGAAAAGGCTCCTAGTTTCATAATTATTGTTTTTTGGTGTTATTACAATTCAACAATTCGCTTAAGTTGTGTCTGGGGGAATTGGGCAAGTTGTGGCCCTTCTTTACTAAGATAGGGATTTTCAGGGATTTAGGTTTCCGGCAAATCTGCAATTAAATTAAATGATTCTGGGGGGCAACAACCGACTCTACTTTTTGAATATTTAACAATTGTATATCCGGATTATTTCATGATTACTTTCCGCAGCGCATTGCCAAACGGTGTTTCCAAAAGAACCGCATATACACCAGATGGCAGGCCAGAGAGATCAAAGGGAAGGGAATAAGTAGACTCTCCCCTATCTTTTTTAGAGGACATAAGAGCATTGTTGGCAAAATTAAAGATCTTAATATTGATATTTCCCCGTTCAGAAAGGCCGATGTCTGCAGTAAATTTTCCATCTGTGGGATTGGGATAAATAATAAAATCTGTGATCAGCCTGTCGGGATCAGCCTGCCCTTCTCCTTCTGTTAATACCTCATTCTTTACTACCAATATTTTTTTGGTCTGCTGCGCGAAACATTCACCAATTTGTGTTATGATCCCTATTTCGTATTCACCAGGCTCAGAGAATACCATTTCGGCCTCGTCCGAATCTTCATTTAGAACGGTAGCACCTGCAGGCAACACCCATTTCTGGGTGTCTGGCAAGGGGTAGCTTATGTCTACTGCTATCAAGGGTTCTCCTACAAAAACTTGACTGGAAACTGCGAATTCGGCATTTATTTCATCATCGGTAACGGCAACAAAAATACTGCCTGTTGCCATACATCCATTTTGATTGGTAACTATTACAGAATAATTACCACTTTCATTGATTGTAACACTTGGTTCTGAACTGGAAAATCCATTGTCTGAAGTCCAGTTGTAAATGGCATTCGCATTGCCTGCAGTTGCATTCAGCACTAATTCCTGCCCTGTACAAAGGGTCCTGTCCTCGCCTAAATTGACTTCTAATGGAATTGGTTCTTCTATTACATAAGTTCTTGTTAAGGTGCCATTTCCAAAACCATTGATGTTTACGGTATAATTTCCTGGTGCCAAATTTGTAATATTGTTTGTTGTGTTGCCTGTGTCCCAATTATAGGAGATATTTCCATGACCTTGGTTTACTATAACCTCTATGCTCCCATCATTTTGGCCGGCACAGCTGGGATGTTTTATGAATTCCTCAACAATATCAGGTTCGGTAATGACGTAGGTTTCTGTTATAAAACAACCATTTGCATCAGAAATGGAAACCTCGTAGGAATCTGCTTGTAGATTAGTAATTTCTGGGCTACTTCCCATTGCTATATTATCCGAAAGCCGGGCCCAATCAATAGTATATGGTGCAGTCCCACCTCCTATTTCAATAGAGATACTTGCATTGTTGGCCATGTATTCCGAATTATTGCTTACTGCTGCATTTATTATGCGCAATGGATCAGGTGTGGAATGTACGGAAACAAAGGCCTCTGTATAACAACCATTATCATCAAAAACTTCCAAAGTATATTCTCCAGCTTCTATGCCAGATAAATTCTGGTCAGTAGACCCATTGCTCCAAAAATAGTTATATGGGGCAGTTCCTCCTGATACGGAAACCGTTATGGCCCCATTAGCGGAACCGTCACAAAGCACATTAGTGACTTCATTTACTTTTATTTCCAATACTTCGGGCTGTACTATACTTATGGGTGTCGCATCTACCGAAATAGCATTGGCATCAGTAACCCGTACAAAATACACTCCGGAAGACAGATTGCCAATGGTCTCGGTTACCTCATTTAAAGTTGTGTTATGACCGTTAATTGTGGTATACCATTCATAGGTATAGGGACGAGTGCCACCTTGGACGTTAGCAGTAATTTCGCCAAAATCATCCCCATTACATTCCAACATTAAT
>JBFHGV010000018.1:0-15172 GCA_041582955.1 Arenibacter sp. | reverse complement strand
GTTTTATGGGGGTTCATGCTGCGGCGGACACCGAATATGAATGGCCTTGGTACGGTAAATTGGTAGGGGCCTATTTTCTTAGCCATCCCAAACAGCAAACGGCTACTATAAATGTGATAGATCACAACCATCCAGCTACCAAACATTTGGCAGATATATGGACCCATTTTGATGAATGGTATAACTATAAGAATATTAATCCCGACCTCAATGTTATCATGAAGTTGGATGAGAGCTCCTATGAAGGGGGAAAGAATGGGGATAACCACCCTATAGCCTGGTATCATGAATATGATGGTGGTCGTGCTTTTTACACGGGATTGGGGCATACCGAGGCTTCTTATGACGATCTTAATTTCCGCCAACATTTGGTCGGAGGAATCGAATATTGTTTGGGGAGGAAGTAATTCTGTGCCTTAAGCAATAACCGGCAAAGTCCAATACTTTGCATATTTAATAACCACCAACCTTTACCTGTAGTCCTGCAAGGTTTAATTGATGCGAATAGATCCGGAGATTATTTTTCCGGAACATTTCATTAAAAACTTCGCAGGACTTTTTTTGCTTTTTATTTTAAGGAATATGGTTCAAGAGCAACCCCCTTGGTAATAGTACTTTTTTTAGGGAGGAGGCCAGGACAAGTTCTTAGGCCTAAATAAGAGGGGGGCAACTGCATAGTAATAGAATTTGATGGTCTAGCGGAACTGTCTATAACAGACCCAGTGGTCTTTTTCTGGCAGCAATATACCGCGCAATGCTTATATAGAAGCTTTTTGACGATTATTTGGACTATATGGCCCGTCACTTACATAGAGTAGGTACTTTGTGGGCAACCCAAACCAACCAGGTGGTTTAAATCCTTAGTGTTGTTCAGAACTTATAGGATAATGTACTTCCACCTTATCGTGCATGGTGTAAAGTCTATATAGATTCCCCTCGGGAACAAGAATACCACTGGATCTATTCTCTTTCATTATGGGGTTGTTGGGATATTTTTTCCAATGTAGAAGGTCTTTGGAGGCAGCTACATTGGTAGACCATTCGCTCCAGTCCTTATAGGCGGTGCCGTGATAATAGGCATAGTACCATCCATTATGCTCAACGATCTGATTAACGGCAAGTCCGTATTTATCGTACTCTTCAGGTCCCATGGCCAATACGGGCTCATCCTGGATATTGGTCCAAACTTTTAGATCCTTTGAGGTGGCCAGCCATATGCCCAGATCGTTGCGTTCATAAAAAAGGTACCAAGTATCGTTCTCTTTATAGGCTGTAGGGGTGCCATAGGGGCCTTCGCTTAATGGGGTTCCATCGGCCTGGCGTATATCCAAGGAGCCGTGGTCTGTCCAATTGATCCTATCGGTAGAGGTTAGTCTATGGGCCACATCGTTTTTTCCCTCTGCAAACATATGATAGGTGTCGTCCACTTTTATTACCATCATGTCCTCTGTCCAACTTTCTTTAAATACAGGGTTGTCTGGGTAAGGGGTCCAGGTGATACCGTCAGGGGAGGTGGCATAGCCCAGGGCAAGGGCCTTGTTATCTGGACCAAATCCCGTATACCACATATGATAAGTACCCTCTTCCTTGAGTATATAGCCACGTTCCCGAATCTTTTGGTCCCAGCTATCTTTTCCGCCACCTGTAAACAGCGGTTCTAAATCTGGGGTCTTAAAATGGGTCAACTTGTTGGGAAAAGGTACGGAATCTTGGGTATCAGTCCTCACGGTATCTGTAGTCTTATTGCTTTTTGGAGAGTCTTTGCAGGAGCCTAATAGTAGGAATGCAATGGCGAAATAGGATATGCTTGTTTTCATAGTGTTGTGGTTGGTAAAGTTATTTTGTTCTTAAAGGTTGTTCCGTGCAGGTAATGGGAGTTGAATGGGTTCAACGTCAGAAAGATAGCAATTCATTTTGGTCTATTGTAACGACCCGATCTAAAAAAATTACATAATGTTGGCTTAAGGGGATATGTCTATAAGGTATGATTGTTAGGGGCAAAATTATGGCAGATTTTGGTAAAATATGTGAGAAAACGACTGTTAACATGTTGTATATTGCTTTGTTCTCCCTGATGATTTAAAATTGCATTTTTTATGTGTAATGGTGGGTGTGTGGTTTGCCATATGCCTGCTCGGTCTGTGGGTTTTAGGCGTTAAGGGAGTTGTAGTAATTGAATCAATAAGAGGCATTTAGGATGAAAATCTATTTATTGTGTACCGCATTGTTTTTGATGATGGGGATGGGTTGGGCACAACGCCCTGCCCAGGGGCCCATGTCCAAAAAGCGGTTTAATCCTGAAAAGATGGGATATCGCTTGGTGTGGGAAGATCAGTTTAAAGGGAAAGCCTTGGATACCACCAAATGGAGCATAAGGGGTATTGGACCTAGGGCCATAGCCTATGTGTCTGAGGAAGCGGTAAAGGTAGAAAATGGCTACTTAAAACTGTATGCTTTAAAAAAAGGGGACAGTTTGCTAGGCAGTGCCGTTGGTACCCAAGACAAGTTTATGGCCAAATATGGGTATTACGAATGTAGGGCCAAATTACAAAGGTCCCCAGGTGTATGGGCGGCATTTTGGTTGCAGTCTACCCAAGTTGGTAAAGGGGAGGATCCCGCCACTTACGGGGCGGAAATAGATATAATGGAGTTCTTTAAAAAGCTTGGCCCTGATATTGTTTCCCACAATGTGCATTGGGCCTACGGACCCAATCAACAGACCACCCATGGGATGCAGAGCTACCGAAAAGGAGTAAGTCAGGGGTTTCATACCTTTGCGCTGGAATGGTTTCCGGATAAATATATTTTTTATGTAGATGGACTAAAATATTACGAGGTGGCCTCTGGGGTATCCAATATAGAACAATACCTTATTTTAAGTATGGAATATCCGGGAAAAAAGGAAGAAATACTCAAAACTATTTTTCCGGATGTTTTTATGGTAGATTATGTAAGGGTTTACCAAAAAGTAGACCAAGACTAATGTATTTATTGGGAAGGCGTTAGGAGTAATAACTTAAAAAGCCCTTCGTTTTAAAGGATGGATTAAAAATAAATATACAATATAACAAATGAAAATAGCCCTTTTACAGTCTTCGGACATAAATTCAGATATAGAGGAACAGTTGGCCGGTTTGTTCCGACAGTTGAACTCCAATATTAAACAAGTAGACCTGAGTCAGGTTTTGGATCCGGAAAACCCTATTTCCCTTGTGTATTGCAGAGAGGGGGATAAGGTGTTGGGAATGGCCCTGATGTGTACTTATACCGTAGTATCTGGTAAAAAAGGTTGGGTAGAGGATGTGGTAGTGGATGTTGCTCATAGGGGGCAGGGAATAGGCAGGAGATTAATGGAGAAAATAGTGGAAATAGGAAAGAAAAAGGGGCTGTCCGAAATACTTCTTTTTAGTGCCGATAAACGTATAGAAGCTATTAACTTATATAAAAGTCTTGGATTTAAGGAAAAGGAAAGTCGTATTTATGTCTTACGGCCAGAGGCTGTTGTTAAAAAGGACTAAGGTTTCCCAAAGCAATTATATGTAGATATCAACAGCATTGTTGTTTTCTTTGAACTGTGTTTTTTAGTAAGAGTGTGAGGCAGTTTGTTTTGGAATGCGCCAACAATAGCCAATATACCACCACTCAAGACTGGGACTTTACTTTGGTTATTCTTGGTCGGGCTGCGAACAAAGGAAGCTTAAACCTAAAAGTTAAGCCATGGCTTGCCAAAAGTTGTAATTGGGTGTAGCTACCTTGGTTTTGTTGTAACAGGTGGCCAAACGCGCCCTATGTTATTTTTAGATTCTTGCCGCGGTAGCAATTATCCATCTCCGTAGGGGATGGGATATAATTGTTGTTGCATTATATATTCAGGTTTCAATCGGACTGTTTTAAACTGCAATATTGGACAATCGTACCGTTTTTAAATGGTATAGTGTTTTTGTCAACGCTACAATACTAGGGCTGTCTTATACAACTAACGGCCAAACAATTGATTTTTATGTTAATGAGTTTCACTTTTACCCAATGGTGCAATAAAAAGTGGAAGCCAAGCCATATGGCAATTTACGACTGCTAATATGGGCAACGGCCGCGGGTCTCTCCCGAGGGTTAATATTGTAGTAGTATTTGAGAAAATCTCAGAGAATATCCTTGTAAATATGTTATATATTGTTTGTCCCTAAGACCTTCATTCTATGGTGTCTAGCGATTGAACTCCAGCGATGCTTTGAGGGAAGAGTTTTGCGGAAGATATATAGTGTTAAGTGAAAATGTAACAATCAATAATTATGAAAAAACCAAAATCAGCAAAATCTGTCGGTTCGCGCAGATCATTTATTAAGAAAGGTGCTATGGCCTCTTCCATCTTTTTTGTGCCTAGGCATGTGTTGGGAGGTGTTGGGTATACGGCTCCCAGTGATCGATTGAATATTGCCGCCATTGGTGCTGGAGGAAAAGGGGCCAGTGATATCAGAAATGCTTCGGTAGGGGGTAGGGAGAAGGTTGTGGCTTTATGTGATGTGGATTTTTCCGGATCTGCTTCCAAATCCGTTTCCCGTTTCCCCAAGGCAAAGCTTTACGCCGATTTTAGGAGGATGTTGGACAAAGAAAAAGGTATTGATGCGGTAACCATTTCCACACCAGATCACGTTCATGGCCCAGCAGCCAAATATGCCATGGAGCGTGGAGTCCATGTTTATGTTCAAAAGCCCATGACCCACAATATTAGGGAAGCCAGGGTGCTTACTGAAATGGCAAGGAGTAAAAAGATTGTTACCCAAATGGGAAATCAAGGTGGCTCCAATCCCCTATTGGGAATGGTACAGAAATGGGTAGACTCCGGGGTGCTGGGAAAAATTTCCAAGGTGCAGGTTTGGACCAATAGGCCTGTTTGGCCGCAAGGCGGGGCCTTCCCAAAACCAGACCCCACGGCCAAACCTAAAGACCTGGATTGGGATCTCTGGTTAGGGCCATCTGAATATAAGCCCTATACACCCAATATACATCCATTTAGCTGGAGAGGTTGGTGGGAATATGGTACGGGAGCTTTAGGTGATGTAGGGTGTCACCTTATCGATATTCCGTTTAGGACACTTGGATTAAAATACCCTACAGATGCGGAGTGCAGTGTAGGGGCCGTTTATAGTGGTATGTGGAATGCCGATTATCACCCAGAAGGTTGTCCGGCCTCCTCTTTTATTACCCTGCATTTTGGAGCAACCGAAAAAAGTGGCTCTCCAATTGAAATGAGCTGGAGCGATGGCGGAATGAGACCTGCGCATCCGGATATCATCCCTGCAGATCATGATATAGGAGGCTCGGGAAGTCAGAATGGTGTTCTGATGATTGGGGAAAAAGGTATTATTTCAACCAATATCAATGATAGTTCGGCTCTTATGCCCAAATTGTACCTGAATGACGGCAGTACTGATTTTGGTCCCGAGGTGGAGCCAAATGATGAGCCGGAATACGGACATCATCGCAAATGGATAGATGCCTGTAAGGCTGGCTTTGGTAGTGAGGAACATTTGGGCCTTACTTCTTCCTTTGACTATGCCGGACCTATGACCGAAACAGTACTCATGGGAAATCTGGCCATACGAAGCTACTTATTGCAACGGGAAAATGAAAAAGGGAAAATGGAATTCTTTGCCCGAAAGAAATTGCTCTGGGATGGGGAAAACATGCGTATTACCAACCTAGAGGAGGCCAACCAGTTTGTAACTAGGAACTATAGACCAGGCTTTGTAGTATAGGTATAGAAGTAAGTCATAAAAACACCCATAAAATGCTATCATGGCATCTTATGGGTGTTTTGTTTTGGTTGCAAAGATGGTGCGGGGTTTTTGTAAGTTGGCCGTTGCTTCATTAGGGTAATTTGCTATATTAGCCCAAAAAATAATTATGATAAAGAATACGCTATTTGCCATTGCCTTAGTCTTATTTGTATCCTGCTAAAAAAAAAAAAAAACGGAGGAGAATATAGATTATACAGCGAAAAATGAAGCAGACATACAGGCTTATGTGGCAGAGAACAATTTAGAGGCCCAACGCAGTAATTCTGGTCTTTATTATGTAATTGACGAGGAGGGGACGGGGGCACAAGCAGAAGCTACTTCCAATGTTACCGTGGCCTATAAAGGCTATTTTCTCAATGGTTCTGTCTTTGATCAAAGTGATTCGGAAGGAATTACGTTTGGGCTTAATCAAGTTATAAAAGGCTGGACAGAAGGAATTACGTATTTTAAGGAAGGTGGACACGGAATGCTTTTGGTGCCCGCTCATTTGGGATATGGAAGTAGGGACTACAATGGTATACCCGGAGGATCCGTACTTATATTTGAAGTATCCCTAATTTCTGTGAATTAATGCAGCCCTCATTTTGGTCAGGTGAACAATCATTGTAGGGCAAAGGGGCCAAAAGCAAAAAACCAACCGATCGGTTGGTTTTTTGCTTTTGGCCCAATTTCCGAAACCTTTTAAAATGGGACGTTCGGCAGCAAAGGTCACCTAAAGGCGTAGATGGCCGACTTTTTGTATGTATGAGTTGTTAAAGCAAACCATTTGGTTTGTAGCGCCACGGTTAATAAGTAAGCTGAACATGCCATCCATTCCCATATAGGGTAGGTAATGGGGTAGTTCCTGAATGTGTGGGTATAAAAGCTGTAGGAGCTATCCTTGGCCGGGATGTGGGCGTAGTCCATTTGTACGGACAGTATTTTGATGTAATTTCTTTGTTTTCTAGTGGGTCCAATGACCTGGTGTTCAGTAATGGGATTTTTAGGGGTGTAGTTTTTGGAATGACCTATATTCTGGCCAATTGTTTTTAATCAACTCCCTATATTTAGGGTTTATTTAGTCTTTATACATAATTTTTTTAGGATCGGAATTAAAACATCACCATGATAAGACAGTATAGCTCCCCTGATGGAATGGATGGTAGGGAACCGCGAATAGAAGTGGTTGGTGAAAGAAAATTAGTAGGTATGCATTTGCATATGTCCTTGGCACAAGATCGGACCGGGGAACTTTGGGGGGCATTTATGCCCAGAAAAAAAGAGGTCCTACATCCCATTTCAACAGATTTGATCTGTATGCAAGTCTATGAAGGGCTGCCCAGCTTTTCCCAATTTAATGCGGAAACAGAATTTGTGAAGTGGGCTGCTGTTGAGGTGGGAGACAATAGTTTGGTTCCTGTTGGGATGGAGGCCTATACCCTGGCAGGAGGCATGTATGCCGTCTTTGTACACAAAGGCTTACCAGATTCATTTTCACAGACGGCACAGTTTATCTTTAGGGATTGGTTGCCTAAATCTAGATATGAGTTGGACAATAGGGAACATTTTGAGGTAATGGGGGAAAGGTATAGGCACAACGACCCCAGTTCGGAAGAACAGGTTTGGGTGCCTATTAGGATTAGAAATTTTAAATAGGAGGATATGAGAACAAATTGGCTTGTGGGTATTTTGATGCTTGTTTTTCAGTTGAATTATGCCCAAGAGGGTACAGATATGATTTGGTGGAACCCGGCAGACGCCAATGAAATGGTGGTAGAGGGGCAGGCATGGCCAGATCAGGTGTCTTCTTTTTACCATAGGTTGCCAGAACAGGCCGAAAAGGTGGTGCGTCCTGCCGTTTGGAACCTTTCCAAACACTCGGCAGGGCTTTCCATAAGATTTAGAACGGATGCCCAATTTATTACGGTGCGGTATAAGGTGAAAGGCAATCACGCTATGCCCCATATGCCGGCAACTGGAGTAAGCGGACTAGATTTATATACCAAGACAAGTGAGGGGCGTTGGTTGTGGCATAAGGGGAAATATTCCTTTGGCGATACCATACAATATCACTATGGCAACATAGACCCGAAAGAGAAGTTTCATGAAATGGGCAGGGAGTTTCAATTGTATCTGCCGTTGTACAACGAAGTGGAATGGTTGCAAATTGGAGTACCTAGAGAAGCTGTATTGGACCCGCTGCCTTTAAGGCTGGAAAAGCCTATTGTGGTATATGGGACCTCTATAGCCCAGGGTGCCTGTGCCTCCCGTCCTGGTATGGCATGGACCTCTATTTTGGGACGTAAATTGGACAGGCCACTTATTAATATGGCCTTTAGTGGAAACGGCCGATTGGAGAAAGAACTAATAGAGTACATTACCCAAATAGATGCCAAAGTATATGTGCTGGATTGTTTGCCCAATCTGGGTGCCACTAAGGACCGTTCCTTGGACGATGTGCGGCAGCTTATTATGTCTGCAGTGAAACAAATAAGAACAAAGCGTCCCAATACACCCATTTTAGTGGTGGAACATGACGGATATTCCGATGCTGCTGTGGATGCACAGCGTCACAAAACCTATACAGACTTAAATAGAATAGCTAAGGAGGCCTTTGCTCAATTACAATCCGATGGAGTAAGGCAAATTCATTTGTTGACCAAGGAAGAACTGAATCTGTCCATGGAGAGTTTTGTAGATGGTACCCATCCTACAGATTTAGGGATGATAGAATATGCCATGGCCTATGAAAAAAAGATTCGTGATATAATACATGAGCCTGTTGGCACTGTATCCACTACCATACCGGTAACCCAAGCTAGGGAGCCGGGATTGTACCATTGGGAAAAGCGTCATCAGCAATTGTTGAAAATGAATCGGGAAGAAGCCCCCGGCATCTGTTTTTTCGGAAATAGTATAACTCATTATTGGGGAGGATCACCTGAGGCACCTTTGCGTAATGGGGCCGATTCCTGGAAGAAGAATTTGGAAGGGCTTCAGGTTCGTAATTTTGGTTTTGGTTGGGATAGAGTGGAAAACGTGCTTTGGAGAATATATCACGATGAATTGGATGGCTTTGAGGCGGAGCAAATAGTCCTGATGATTGGCACCAACAATGAGCATTTAAATACGGACGAAGAAATTCTCAGTGGATTGGAAATGCTGATAAATGCTGTTCGTCAAAGACAGCCAAAAGCTAGGCTGTTATTGCTAGGGCTACTGCCAAGAGAGGATAAGGAGGAACGAATAAGTGATTTAAATAGGGGAATTGCCCACTTGGCAAGTTCCCATAATGTGGATTTCGCCGATATTGGAAGAGTACTGTTGACCAATGACCAAAAAATAAACCAGAGCCTATTTTCAGATGGTCTGCACCCCAATGCCAAGGGATATCGAAAACTGGGTAAGAAACTTAATCTAGTCCTTCGGGAAGGCATAAAATAAAAAGCTTCTACAGTAAAATTGTTATACCTCTAGGGTAGTTTCCTGTTAATTGAATTATGGCAGTGCGATTAAGGGTGAGGCCATAACCTTTTACATATTCCAATACTAGGTCAAAAGTTCAGTGACCTATAAGGGTCTGGCCACCATAATTCCAGTATTGCTTTTAATGCCCTTTAGGTAATCTGATAATGGTAATTGAGAGACCTCCACTTCCATAGATCCTGTAGAGGCGTGTAGTAAATGAATTCTACCGTCTGCTTCCCTGGTCGCAATTCCGGTATGTGTTATGTCTAGGCCATTAATAGAGGTGGTCAGAGCAATAATGTCGCCAGACCGGATTAAATGTTCATTGGCCTCGATTTGGTTCTGTGGCAAAATGCAAAGCGACTTATGGTTTAAAAATTTTTCCGAGGCTTGGATTTTTTTATAGTTGTCCTCGTTTTTAAGAAAGGGGTAAAGGTCCCTATGCGTGCTCATAAAATTAATTTCTTTGCTTACTTCCACACCACCAATTTCTGTAGTAATGTTTCGTATAAGCTCCTTTTTTTCATTATTGGCGATCCATTCGGAAAAATAATGCAATCGGGAAGCATATCCATCCATTTTTCCATTTTTATACCGTATGGTTTCCAAGAACTTGGTAAAGGAATTAAAATCGGTTTTGTGCTGTTGTAACATTAGATTAAAGGCCAGGACGTTTTCAACAAAGGTGGTGCAATCCAACTCGTGAAGATTAATTACCAAGGATTCTGTTACACCTATTTCCAAGGTTTTGGCAACATAGGGAGTGCCTATAAACATCTTACCTATGGCAACCATATTATCTCCTATTTGGTCTCCCTCTAGTTGGGAGATTGCTTCCATTTTGGTAGAAAATGCTTCCCTGTCTTGCACGGAGCAAACTAGGTTTTGGGCAAATCCCAATTGTAAATTGTAGATTACAATAAAAAACAGCAACCATTTTTTCATGACAATATGTTTAAAGTGTTTGTTTATATAAATAATATAAATATTTAAAT
Source organism: Arenibacter sp. (assembly GCA_041582955.1). Lineage (GTDB taxonomy): Bacteria > Bacteroidota > Bacteroidia > Flavobacteriales > Flavobacteriaceae > Arenibacter. The sequence goes on along the minus strand of JBFHGV010000018.1, from coordinate 4,932 downwards.
GATAATAGTTTGTAAGCGTATTTTGGTTAATTTATACTATTTGGTATTTATGTTGATGAAAGATCGGAAATAGGCATATGTTGTTCCTTTGTTTAATGTTAGGGTCTGTAGGTCATTGGTTGCAACTGTGCTTTTGTTCTAATGCATAAAACCGGCATAGGAGGAAGGGTCGTTTACTATGGCTCGCTGTCTATTCCTTAAATTATACTCCTCGGTAGTTAATTTTATGATTTCTTCATCAGTGCTAATGTCCGATATGTTAAAGCCTTTGTTTAAATAGTATGGCTGTGTTTGTATGCTTGTTGCGTTATAAAATACCAATAAGTACATTTTTGTATTGTTGCTATAGCTGTCCTTATCTTTAACCTTGAACATATATCCTGTATAGTCCGTACTGGGATAGTACATCTTTTGGTCTTTTATAAATTCTATAGTGTACTGTTCATTGTTCAATCCTAGCCTCTTGAACAATATTGCTTCTGCGATGGATTTTTGATTTCGGTACCGGGCTGGAAAAAGGTGTAATCTACCTATGTTTTTTAATTTGTTGAAAAGGGGAAGGCGCGTACTGGGATCTTGGCTCAAGTCAGTAATTAAACCTTTTGGTATATTATTGGTTCCCTTTCCGTGATTTCCCTGGTATTTGGCCAGTAATGCAATATAGGACATTTGTATGTTAGGGTCCTTTATAAGGGAGAGTCTTCTAAAAAATGCGGCCACTTCACTTTCGTCTACAAAGGGATAAAGAAGTATGGCGTAGTTTTCCAAGATATCGTAATTGTTGTTTTTTGAGTTTGGGGTATCCTCTTGGGAGAGTTGGTCCTGCGCTAAACTCAATTGTCTTTTAAGTTGGATCTTGGCGTCGTTCAGTATTTGATTTTTATATTTTTTGTAGCTTTTGGGTTTTACCAGTCCACGGGACATTAGCTTGGCCAGCATGGAGAAGATGGGCAATTTGTATTCTTCAATGGCGCTATAATCCAATATTTCTGGGTATAACTTCTTGGCAAGGGGAAGGCTGTCCAAATAGGGTTGAAATATATTGTTTATTTCCTGTTTGCTCGAAACCAAGGGCAGGTCGGTCTGCATAAGACGAAGGAGCAGTTCTGCGGAAGGTTCGTCCTTCTTTTTGGCAATGGCCTGTAATATTTTGGTTTGGGCCTTGGAGTTGTTATAGGATTTGGCGTAATAGGCTTCAAAGAACTCCGTAGGGTCTATTCCTTTTAGTTGGGCCAATTTCTCTATGAGGTGCGATTGTAGGTATTTTTGGTTGTCCTTAAAAGTATAGGTCCCAATGTAATATTTTAAGGAATCGGCGTGTTTTTTGTAGAATTTTACAAAGGGATAGCCATCTAGCAATATGCTATCATTTTGGCGTATGGCCTTAAAGAATTCTGGGGTCTTGTCGTCTAATATAGAAGAGCCTATAAGGGTGTCCGAAGGAGTGAAATTTTCAAAAAATTCCGCAACAAACCTGTTGGGTTTTGCCAAGGTGTCCACAATGGCCTTAACTTCATATAGGAGTCCACCTTTCACAATGTTTTTTATCAGAATTCCCCTAGTGCTGGCCGTATCGGTCAGCGTTAAATTGATCTCGTGGTATTTTTTGTTGTATTTAGGTCTCTCTTCCCTGCTAATATGAAATGTTTTTTGGGTGTATAATTTTTTTCTAAGGGCCCAAACCGAATCGATGTTGGGAAACATAAGAAAATCATGGGCCTTGTTTACCGTGACCAGTATGGCTTGGTTGTCATGGTTCTGGTAAACAGACTTCTTGGTATAGGCGCTATAAGGTTTTGGTTTTTTGTGACGCTCATAATAGTTGATGCTGTTCTCTACAAATTTTGGAGGACTAATGGGGCTAACAGTGGAGAAGAACATGGCGGTGTCCCGCACTTTTCTAAACTCATTGGTATAATGGGGTGGCTGTAGGGTAAAGGAGTTGAAATATTCCTGGGATAGGGAACGGTCTTGGGTTATACAGCCCAACAGGTAGTAGTTATTTGCATTTATTACCGTCTTTAGGTAAATTCTTTGTCTGGAATTGGGGCCAAATTGTGCGGAGGATGTTAGGCTATGATCGGCTATGGATCCATACTCGGGTTTTAATTTTAGATCTTCGTAGATTCTGTACTGGATTTGTTTTAGTTCAAAGCTGTCTTCCTCTATAAAATTGAAATCGTTAAGTGTAGCTTTTTTGAGAAAAAAGTAGGAGGAGGTTTTTGGATCTACTGCCTGGATAAACCTGTCCCCCTTCCTTTTCTGGTTGGTAAAGCTGTAATTGGAAGGCATCTCTATTTTAAAATCACGGAACTTTGAAAAAAGTACCGTTCGTTTTTTTGTTGGTTTCCTAAAACTAATACTATTAAAAATAGTATCGGAGTGGCGAGGTACGAAATCACCTTTTCCACTCATTTTAAATATTAGGATCTCCAAAGGGGTTATATAGATCTGATAGCGTTGAAAATCCCCATTTTTTAATTGGTTTCTAATATCCATTCCGGGATAGCGGGAATTTTCCAACCTCGTTTTTTCCAGGATTGTACCGGGAATATTCTCAAACAAGAGATGGTCTATATCGTCTAGGGTATAGGTGTTGTCTTTTTTTAAAAACGAAAAGGTGGGAATCCTGTTCACCATTAGATAGCTCCCATTGGCAAGGTCTGGAGAAACATAGGTGGTGTTTTTGTATTCTGCTATGGGATAGAGTTTATTGGGCAGGGCAATGCTAAAAAGTTTGTCGTCCGGAGTCCGAGGTGCATATTTATTGATCAGGATACTATTTTCCAAAGAGTCCTTGAGCGCTTTTCCCTTATAAGAATATCGGGAGGTCAAAGGTTTAACGGTGTACCCCATATTTCGCAATAATTGAATAACTCCATTTTTGCCGGGTAGGTGAGCGGCACCAATACCGGCAAAGACTTTGTTCTTGCTTATCAAAGAGTCTAACCTGGTCACCATGTTCCTGTTCCGCACATAGAGCATATTGTTTAAATAATGCTCGGTATACATAGCCTGGTCCAGGGAGTCTATCAAGTTGATATTGCGTGCCCTATAGGCGTCCTGTAGTAGGGACATGACATCCTGGGATTGCATTTTTTTTTGTAACCATTCGTCCGGTTTGGGTTTCATGGCATTCATATTGGCCTTGCCAACAAGTGCAGTGGATTCTTCCAGGTCCTCCAGGGCCACAATGGGTTTGGAGAATTTCTTCCCGGCCTGGTAAATAAACATATCCAGATAGGTCTCTTCCTCGAAGTTTTGAGAGGTTTTGTTGGTGCGGTAAAGTATGTTGTTTACCAGACGGTCGTCCAAGGATAAATAGGCGGATAGGATTTCTTTGGAGGGGTTCTTAAAGGAAAAGGGGTGCACATAAAAACCCTTGGTAATAAAACCGGTCTTGAGCCCCATGCCCGGGTTTTGAATTTTATCATAATCGTCCAGCCATTTATCCGGATCCGACTCCAGTGCTACCATTTCACTCCCGTAAAGGGCCTCGTAGAACACGTCGTCCAGCCTAAAGGCAATCTTTTGGCTAACATGCATGGTCCCGTACAAATAGGATGTCTGGTTAAGGTGGTTCCCGGAAATTTCCCATAAAAGACTATGCTTTTCCTGTGAAAAGGAACCCTGGGTTATGATTAAGAATATAAAACCCAAAAATATGCGCATACCAATCTTTAAATTTAGGTTAAAAATGCTTATAAATTTTTTAGGAATAAAAGCTTGGCGCACAATTAACTTTTTATTTGTACTAAGCTATCAAAAATTATACCGTTTATGTTAATTGCTTTTAGTTTCCTTTTTGGTGTTCTTGTCCTCATTGTTTTGTGCGACAATTACGCGGGAATGCGCTAAGCTTTCCGGATAGTTTTGTTGTAAAAAGCTGATTAATTTTTCCCTGACCAGAACACGGAGGTCCCAGGCTGTTGGCGAGTCTGCCGCGCTCACAAGGGCCCTAATTTCAACGCTCTGTGGTTTGGAGTCTGTAACCTGTAGCACGTTCACCTTGCCGTCCCATAGCGTGGTGGCGTTTAAAATTCGGGTTAATTCTTCCCTAAGCTTGTCAAAAGGAACGCGATAATCTGTATGGATAAAGACGGTTCCCAGTATATCTGACGACGATTTGGTCCAATTCTGAAAAGGGGTCTCAATAAAATAGGTTGTAGGCACTATTAGTCGCCTTTTGTCCCAAATATTGATGACCACATAAGTCAGGGTTATTTCTTCTATGCGCCCCCATTCTCCTTCTACTACCACAACGTCGTCAAATTTTATGGGTTGTGTGATGGCGATCTGTATCCCGGCCAAAATGGTACCGATCAGTTTTTGGGCAGAGAACCCTATTATGATACCCGCTACCCCTGCAGAGGCTAGCACACTCATTCCTACTTCCCGTATACTTTCAAAACTCATTAAGGCGGCCCCAAGGGCCAAAATTACAACCAGAAAAATAAAAATACGTTCCAAGATGTTGAATTGGGTGTATATCTTTCTTGCCTTTAAATTGTCCGAAGCCTGAACGTCATAGTTGTGAACAATTAGTTTCTTGGCAATTTGTAGGGCCGTTATAACTAGCCAGGTAATAGAGAATATGATCATTATGGTACTAATTTTCCTTATGGAAAAACTATAATCACTTAGAAGTAATAGGGAGTGGACAGATTTTGATCGGATCAGCAGGGAAAGGAACAATAGCAAAAGCGGACTCCCAACCCTTTTCATGGCATCTTTTGGGATAAGGTATTTTGGATTCCTTCCTAACTTGCGCAAGGTGTGGGTGATAAGGATATACAGAACGGTCAAAAGGACAAAGGTTGCCGAGGCATATATCAATGTTTTATTGTCCACATTTTCAAGAATATTTTCCATCTGGGTACTGTTTTAGGTTGGGTAACATACTAAAAACCAGTTAATATAAACATCCTAATT
>JBFHGV010000017.1:0-15350 GCA_041582955.1 Arenibacter sp. | reverse complement strand
ACTTGGAATCCGGTAACGGAGGTAAGGGATCTGTACACTTGCATAGGGAAAAGTTTATAACAAAAGGCGGCCCTGATGGAGGGGATGGAGGTCGTGGTGGGCATGTTATTGTCCGCGGCAACAAAAACCTATGGACACTATTAGGATTTAAATTTAAACGGACTTTTAGGGCTGGCCATGGAGAACATGGAAGTAAAAACAGAAGTAGTGGAGCCGATGGTGAGGATGTATATTTGGAAGTTCCTTTGGGTACAGTGATCAAGGATTCCGAGACCCAAGAAGTTTTAATGGAAATTACGGAGGACCAAGAAGAGAAAATTATTTTGGAAGGTGGTTTGGGAGGCCGTGGGAACTGGCATTTTAAATCGCCCACCAATCAGACCCCTAGATATGCCCAGCCAGGAAAAAGTGGTCAGGAACTAGATCTTATTTTAGAGCTGAAGGTACTTGCAGACGTGGGCTTGGTAGGCTTTCCCAATGCAGGAAAATCAACCCTATTGTCCGTGCTTACCTCTGCCCAGCCAAAAATTGCAGATTACGAGTTTACAACCCTTAAGCCCAATTTGGGCATTGTGCAATACAGGGATTTTAAAAGTTTTGTTATTGCCGATATACCTGGTATTATTGAAGGGGCTGCAGAGGGGAAAGGTCTGGGGCACTATTTTTTAAGGCATATTGAACGCAATTCTACCTTGTTGTTCCTTATTCCTGCCGATAGTAAGGATATTTCCCGGGAATACGAGATATTATTGGACGAACTGCGCCGATATAATCCCGAACTATTGGATAAGGATCGCCTAATTGCCATCTCTAAAAGTGATATGTTGGATGATGAGCTGATGGCAGAAATGAAATTGGAATTGGACAAGGATTTCAAGGAAATTCCCTATATGTTCATTTCTTCAGTGGCCCAATTAGGTTTGGTGGAACTCAAGGATAAATTATGGGCTATGCTCAATAAATAACACTTGCTGCATTCTCTTGTTCCTTTTTATTAAAATCCCTACTATTAGGTTCGCTAGATCCTTATAAGAAAAATACCTTGTTTTTCAACGAATACTTGTCAACTAGAAAAATGGGCAACGTAATTTTCACTATTTTTATGTAAAATGGAATAATGAAACACCTACTCCCTATTTTTTTTCTGGTCTTTTTTGTATCCTGTAGTGCAGTAAAGGTTAGTTACGATTACGATAAAGAAACCGATTTCTCTACGTATTCCACTTATAATTATTACCCGGAAATGGATACGGGATTAAGTGAGTTGGATACCAGAAGATTGTTACGGGCCATAGACTCTACACTTCGAGGAAAGGGTTTTTTGTTGTCTGAGGAGCCCGAATTTTTCATCGGAATTGTTAGTCGTTCTTTTCAGGCGCCTAGAAATAATACCGTTGGCGTAGGTATTGGGGGAGGCGGTAGAAATGTTGGAGGAGGTATGTCTATTGGATTGCCGGTAGGGACCGCCAATATAAAGCGGGAAATTCAATTTGATTTTGTGGACAGTCAAAAGGACGAGCTTTTTTGGCAGGCGGTAACGGAAAGTTCATTACGGGAAAATAGTTCGCCCCAAGAGAGGGAGAAGAAGCTTAAGGCTTTGGTTGTTAAGGCTTTTGAAAAGTATCCGCCTAAATAAACAGAAAAGGTTGGGCGTATACCGTAGAATACCAAAAGCAGTGTCCTTTAAGTAAAAAGGGGGTCAATTTTAAAATTCACCCCCTTTTTACCATAATTTAGAAAGGCTATGGCCTAAGAATATCTTTATACCGGTCTTTGTAAGCGTATAGCATCACTACATTTAGGATAAGCAATACTAAGGTTAGGCCAATGGAACCCGGCTCTAAAAAAGCATTGAACAATAAGGCATTTACAGAGACAGTCATCAAAATAATCATCATTAAGGCTCCAAACTTGTTAGCCAACAAGGATAGTCCGGAAAGTATCTCAACTATAGCTACTACATATAGCGTGTTAGTGCTGGTTAAGGCCGAAAAATAGTTCATGGCCGCTTCGGACATTTGTCCTGCCGGCATAAAATGTAAGAATTTGTTCGCCCCGAAGACGATAAGAAAAATTCCAAAAACAAAGCGTAATGCAATAAAAAAGGTAGAGTTCATAATCCTTTGATTTTATGTTAGTTATTTATGAATTTATGAAAAAAAGTAATACCTTTTTAACAATAGTTTATTTTTGTTGATCAATAGTAATACGTACCCCCTCGCTATGGCTACTAAACTCAGGGGCATACATACTCTGAATGCTGGAAATTCCATTACTAAAATCTCCGGCATTGTTAACCCTCAGGTCATATTCAAACACATATACACCCTTGGGCAAGTAGTGGAAAAAGAAATTGGTACTCGTATCCTTTGTACTTTCGTAATATCCTAGGCCATCTTGCCACTTATAGCTAGATAGCACATTTATGGGTTCCATTCCTGCTGCTCTCATATCTTTCATGTGTACGAATTCCATAGGCCTATCTACTCTTAGTTGGATTCTTATCCGCACTATATCGCCAACATTTAAGGCTGTCTTTTTGTTTATTTGGGATAAGAGCTCCCCGGTATCCGTGTTCTTTTTTAGGAATACCGTCTTTTCCAATTTTAGAGGTGTATCGGCAGGGGTAATCTTGTCCAAGTCTTCAAAATATTGCCAGTACAAAGCACCCCAAGCAATACCATTCCCATTTTTTTTAAGCTGTACCTCTGCCATTTTCGGATTTATTTCTTGTTTGGTCCATGAGGTTTTATAATAGCCGGTTCCGGCTTCTAATTTTACATTGTTGAGGGTTGAGGGATTAATTTCTTGTTCTCCTACCATTACGTCTACCTCATTGGTGACGGATAACCATGCACTGCCTTCCATTAACAGGGCATATACCGCGGCTGTTGTGGCTTTGGTGCTTTTCCATTGATTGGTTTGCTTGTTTTTCAATAACCAAATTTTTAGGTCATCAACGGTTTTGGTATCTTTTTTTATTTCGGAAAATGCCTCTATGAGCAGCGACTGGGTCTCAATAGCGGCCTGGTGCCAATGCCAAGAATTTATATTCTCCTTCCAGTACATGCCCATCTCATCACTCAAAATGCTATTTTCTTCCAAGGACTTGATTACTTTATTGGCAGCAGCCGTATGTCCATTTCTGTATAGATAAAGGGAAATAAGTCCTTTTGGATATAGGTCCTTATCTGCCCAATACCTAAGTGCCTGGGATGTGTAGTAATCCATTATTTTGGCAATTTTATTGGAGGCTTTTATATCTGGGTAAAAGCTTCGCATATAGAGATAGTGGAGTTGGGTACGGCTCAAATGGTCATCATTCAAGTCCGAGGCATGTTTCTTCATCTGTTCGTATTCCTTTACAAACTCATCATCCAAATAAGCAATGGCTCTTTTTATCAATTGCTCCTCCTGGGCATCCTGGTCTATCCCTGTCCGGGAATTTATCTTATTTTCTGTAGTCTTTGTTAGTTTTTTAAGATGTCCTAGGCCAATGATAATATGCTGGGTGATAAACCGGTTTTCAGGACCTCCCTTGAACCAAGCCCAGGCTCCGGACGTCATTTGATTCTGTTGTAATTTACTAAGGGCATTAAACCGGTCATTTTTCAATTTGTTAAGGTCAAAAAGCAGGGATATGCGTTTCTTTTGTTCTGTTTCAGATTGGGCGTCGCGCAGCCAGGGTGTGTCCTGGATTAAGATCGATTTTAGTTCTTCATTTTTCTCTAGGTTGCTCAAAAGTGCGTCCGAATTGGCCCATTGATCAAAAACCTCCTTTATCCTTGGGTTGGAATTGGCAATATGCCCTCCCAGGGTGTTGGCGTAGTATCTGGAAAATATTTGTTCGTTGCAGTCATAGGGAAATTCTATCAAGTAAGGCAGGGCCTTAACGGCATACCATGCTGGGTTGGAAGTTATCTCCAAGCTAAGTTGATGATGCTTTAGGGTAGTGGAGTTATTGCTCCTTAGTTTGTTCAAACTAAAGGTTTTTGTCTCATTGCCCCGCACCCACATGGGTAAGGTTTCGGTTACCAACATTCTGTTTGTGAGTACTGGGAGTACATTTTGTTCCCCATCACTATAATCGCCTGCCATGGCCATTACCTTATATTGTATGGCCCCAATTCCTTCGGGAATCTTTAGCTGCCAGGATACTTGGGTATTTTCCATAGCATCCACAGTAAAAGTGTTTTCAGAATGTTCGGCTCCAGAAGGGCGGTTGTGGGGCAATAATTCTTGGGTTATCACCTTACCGTTTATGGCATTTACCAGTTCTAGCCTAGCTGTACCCGTTAAAGGCTGGTTGGTAAGATTTGCTATTTTGGTGCTGATGACTATTTTATCTCCTTCACGTAAAAAACGCGGTGCATTTGGGGTAACCATCAATTCTTTCTGGGTGACCGTTTCCAAGGTAGAGGTAGCGCTTTCCAATGTCTTGGTATGCGCCAGTAGCTGAAGTTTCCATTTGGTCAAAGCTTCAGGGGTAGTGAAACTAAAGGAAACAGTTCCGTCTTTATCGGTTTGGAGCTGGGGAAAGAAAAAGGCAGTTTCTTGAAGGTTTTTCCTGATAGGGATATCGTCAAAGCCGTTTTTGCCATTCCCTACTGGGGCAATTGAGGTGTTGTTCCCTGTGCTTTCCTGGTCTGGTGCTGCACTGTCCGCAATAACTGTTTCTTCCAAGGATTCACTATCGGCAAATTCTGCCCTTTGTATACCAGGTGCACTACTCTTCATTACCATTGTGTCATATAGGGCATAGCTATATCCAAAATCAAAGTCGAACCACGCGAAGGAATCATATTTTTGTGGGGTGTAATGGTAGCTGTCCTTAAAACTTAGGTAAGACTTAAAGGCGATGGTTCCAAAGCTTTTATGGGCATTTAAATAACTGTTGCTGTAATAGTTACTTTTGTGTTTGGGAGTAAAATGCCAGTGATGACCCTTGAAAGCGTCCAATGATGCATCGTACATACTGGCCAGTAGTTCGGCAGTGACCTTATCACCTTTGGGTCCTTTTATTTTAAAAGACCAAGTTTCTTCTGTTCCCGGTAAAAGCTTATCCCGAAACGTTACGGTCTCAATATCTAGGTGGGTACTGGGGTAGGGAACGGCAATGGATAGGCTGCCAGAGTGATAGGAGTTAAAGGCCGAGTAGCTATAATTGATTGGGAAACCTCCCAGGTCATCTGCGGTAACGGGTATTTCAATGGTCTTTGAGTTGTTTTGTAAGTTAATTAGGTGTGTTGCTACTATTTTACGATCCTTTTCAATGAACAAGGATATTGTAAGGTCTTTGGCGTTAGAGAGAACGGTAAGCTTTACTTTTTCTCCAATGGCATAGCTATCTTTATCGGTCTTTATCTGAAAAAGCTGATTGTCTGCCAATACCTTGTCCTTATCACTGTAAAAAGTAGTTTGTGTAATATCCTTTACCAGTTGGCCAAACTTATCCTTTGTTTCCAATTCCAGGATATATTTTCCGGACGGCCACTTTTTAACTTTGCCCAAATTGATTTCTTTGGATTTCTCGGTATCGAAACTGGTTTCCCATACCAATTCTCCTTTTTCCCAGAAGGCAGCATCATCTTCCTTACTGTGCGCATCATGCGGAAAAAGTTCCTTGAATTTGGTTTTTCCAAAGCTATCAAAGTCTGGCGCGGGCCAGGGCCTGGGTCGTAAAACATTACTAGGAGCTTTCAGTTTATACATTTTAAGACTCCCATGGGCCGGGACAAACTGACCGTTTAGGTTGTTGGTAGAAATAGTTATTTTGGCGTTTTTACTGTCCTTGTTCAGCGGGTCATCAATTTGCATATTGGCCGTAAGCGCATGGTAGCCTATGTTGACCATAGTTGTAGCACTATGGGTCTCCCCATTAAGGTCTGTTACATCCGCTGTAACCTCATAGTTAAAGGTGGGTAAATTTTCTTTTGAAATGCTTAAATCTGGTATTCCCTTAAAATTGATGAGGTATTTGCCTTTACTGTCGGTAATTGTTTCGCCATGGGCAATAATTTGGGGCGAACTGTTAATATGAGGGAAATGCCAATAGTGCCATTTTGGGTAGTACACCACTCGGCGCACTGTATAGCTTACCTTGGCATTGGTGATAGGATTCCCGGCATAGGCATTGGCCTCACCCTTGACCCTTATGGTGTCATTAACCCTGTAGGTCTCCGTTATGGGTTTAAAAGAAGTGCTAAATTTTGGACGTTTGTATTCCTCAACGGAAAAATTGCTACGTCCCTGAATATTTATTTCCTCAGCATCCAATGCCAAATAATAATTGCCGGTGAGTCCGTTATTAGGTAATATAAATTGGCCAGAAAAGGAACCGTAATTGTTGGTTCTGAATTTCTGTTGCGCAACTTTTTGATGGTTAACATCTATAAGGCTTACCGTTAAATGGGTTCCGCTAAGCACAGAGGATATATCATTTTTTTCTAAGATGGCTATTCCCTTAAAATATAAGGTTTGCCCGGGTCTATAAATGCTTCGGTCTGTAAACAAAAAGCTGGAATAATTGTTTTCGTCCTGTTTTGGTTTATGTTTTGCGTTCACATAGAAATCCCCAAAATGGGCTACTTCCCTATTTTTGGAAACCTGGATATTGACATTGTTCCAACCTTTGCTGGGTAAGGGCAGGCTTAGCAGTCCTTTGTCGTCTGTAATGAAAGTCTTGTGCAGAATGGTCCTTTCGTAGTTTTCCTGATAGGAGAATTTTAGATTAGCCCCGCTAATGGGCTTTCCGTTATTTCGGTCTATTAACTGAAAGTTATGATTTGCGCCCGTTTGGCCTTCTACCAAAGCAAAATTGGTAACTTGGATAGGGCTATAGGCAAAGGTGGTGTCTAAATGGGAATGGGGGGTGGCCACAATGATGAAGGACCCATTGTGTAGCTCAGGTAATAGGATTTCAATTTTATGGGTTTGATAATCATTTTCGTTGATGAGCGTGGCATCCCAGTTTTTTAAGCTGTTGAGTTTCTTTATAAAGGCCAATTTTTTCTCCTCCGGATATAGGGTGTTTAGTTGCTGTATTTCTTTTTGGGAAATGTTGTAAGCCGACAATTGAAGGTTGTGGAGGTTTTTGTACGTTACAAGTAAACGCGAAGGTTGGTTGACCGGTATATGCTGTTCTGCAGTCAATTGAAGGTTCTTGGATAAAATCTGGGCTTTTAAGGCCTTACATTTGTTAGCTGCACTACTATTGGGCAAATTGGACAATATGGTTTCGCAAATAGCAAGCGCTTCTTTTTGTTTCCATCGATGCTCTTCAGATTCCTCGGGAATATAAGTGTTGCCCAACTCATGGTACAATAGGGCAATCTCATATTGGTATAAGGCCTTGGTTTTGTTGTTTTTGGTAGATTGGACACTATTTTCCAAGACCTGTAGGTAGTGTTGGTCTTTTTTGGGGAATACTGCATTTTCCTTAATATACTTTAAACGCTCTATGTCCACATCCACATAGGCTTCGCTGTATGGGTCGGAAGAGTGGAAATTCAACAGTTGCTGATACAGTTTTAAGGCTTTGGATTGTAGGGAAGTCTTGTCTGTAGCGCTAATTTTTTGCTCAATGAATAGTTTTCCTTCGCATAATATTTCCGGGTCGTCCATTTCAAATTTATCGGCAGGACGTGTAATCTCATTTTCTCCGGTCTTGTAGAAATCCAATGCAGAATGGGCCAATAGGTCAAAGAGACTAGGGCGATAGGTCTCTGACCCTTTCTGCTGGTCTAGTATTTCTTTATAGACCTCGGTATTGAGCTCTTGCAAGGCTGAAGACTTGTTTAACGAGGCTTCATAATGATTACTGATTTCATGGAAAATTGTAGTCAGGTCCCATGTCATAAAATTGGTTTCGTCTAACTTTTCTCCGGTCTTGGTCCTATGGTAAAATTGATATCTGTTATTTTGGAAATATTGCCAATACATTTTGGCCAAATAGCTATGCAGAATATTGTTTACGGGGAATTGGCTTTGGTCTATTTCCGATTTAAATTCCTGCACAATAAAGAGCAGGGCCTCATCTTTAAGGGTCATGGCGTATTTAGACGAATATAACAGGGATTTTATAATTTGTGCGGAATGGCCTTCATTTTTGGCTTTTTGGGAAATCAATTCCACAACGTCCAAAGCGGATTTGGTCATGTCTTCCTCTTCCAATTTTTCCACACGTTGCCATAATAAGGCGTAAGAGTCATTGATTGTTTGGGATTGTCCCATCTGTGAGAATAGAATTGTGCTAATAATTATTGTTGCTATTTTTTTCATTCGTATTAATTTAAGGAACAAAATTGGTATATCTGTTGCTGGGGTGCAATAAGGAATTAGGGAATGCCCCTTTTAATCTAGTTAACGCAGCCCGAAACGTATAGATGCAAAAAGAATACCAACGTTGCTTTAAAAAAATACAGAAATATATTTCCTTGGTCAACTTAATCCCAATTGTCTTTGTGGCATCCATTTTTTATGGCCTTCCCATAACAATTTTATAAGCTCACCAGCTCTTGTTTTGAAATTAAAATGACTTAAGCAAACCGCCGTCAATGGGGATGTTGGTTCCTGTGATGAACGAGGCTTGGTCTGAGGCCAGAAAAGTGACAAATTGCCCATACTCCGCAGGGTCGCCAAAACGCCTAAGGGGTACCTGGGAAAGCATTTGTTCCTCTACCTCTGAGACTGGGATACCCAGTGATTTTGCCTTGGAGGCATTTAAGTCTTTTAGTCTTTCGGTATTAAAGTATCCTGTTAGGGTACTGTTTACAGTAATGTTGTATTGGCCTACATCACTGGCCAGGGTTTTGGACCAGGTTACAACGGCTGCGCGTATGCTATTGGAAAGAGACAAATATGCTAAAGGCTCCTTTACTGAAACCGAAGCAATATTTATTATTCTTCCATACTTCTGAGCAATCATTCCTTTTAGGGCCTGTTCCGTTGTGAATACCACAGTCTTAAATAGTAGGTCAAAGGCTTCTTGATAGTCATCTACCTTTTTCTCTAGTGCTCCCCCGGCAGCGGGGCCCTGGGTATTGTTAACCAGAATATCTACGGAGTTTGTTTTAAAAAAAGCGGTAATAGTTTTTTTATAGACCTCAAAATTGGAATAGTCCACCACTATATATTGATGTTGTTGCCCGTTGTTGGTGGGCAAACTGGATACCAAGGTGGCCAATTTGTCCTCACTGCGCGCCATTACGGTTACACTGGCCCCACTGGCGGCCAATTGTTGGGCAATGGCCCGTCCTATTCCGCGGCTACTGCCGCCTATCATTGCTTTTTTACCTATAAGAGAAATGTTCATGTTTAGTATATTATAATTTAAATAATTGTGAATTTACCACTGTGTATATTCCGCTGGGTACATTTCGGTCCAGTTGATATGGGGCTGTATATCTGTTTGTTATGCCGGATTCTGAACTTATTTTCCAGAACTATGGCGCTTTTTACTAGCTCCCAAAGGGATGGCATATTTTGGGTATGGAGCGGTATGATATGGAAGCGCAATAGAACTTGTGAAAGTTGACAGGGCATGGATCCTACTCTTTTCCACTAAAATAAAAATAATTGGTCTTAGGAGGCACAGCTTTATAGGATTATATTTCTAACTGTCCTGTTGAGGCTAATCCATTCGTTAACTTTTTTTGATAGCCTTTAACAATGCTTATCTTTACCGCTTAAATCAATATTTAAATGCGTATACATTTTATCGCAATTGGAGGCAGTGCCATGCATAATTTGGCTTTGGCCTTGCACCATAAAGGATATATTATTTCGGGCAGTGATGATGTGATTTTTGAACCTTCCAAGACCAGACTGGAGTCTAAAGGGCTTTTGCCCACGTCTTTTGGTTGGTTTCCGGAAAAAATAAACAGCAGTTTAGATGCGGTAATTTTGGGTATGCACGCCAAAGCAGATAACCCAGAGCTTTTAAAGGCCCAAGAGTTGGGGGTGAAAATTTATTCATACCCTGAATTTCTCTATGAACAATCCAAGGATAAGACCAGGGTGGTCATTGGTGGAAGTCATGGGAAGACTACCATAACCTCCATGATATTGCATGTGTTAAATTATCACGATATAGCGGTAGATTATATGGTAGGGGCGCAATTGGACGGTTTTGACCGTATGGTACATCTTACCGAAGAAAACGATTTTATAGTGCTGGAAGGGGATGAATACCTCTCCTCACCAATTGATAGAAGGCCCAAGTTTCATCTGTACCAACCCAATATTGCCCTTTTAAGCGGTATTGCCTGGGATCATATTAACGTTTTTCCTACCTATGAAAATTATGTAGAGCAATTTCAGGTTTTTGTAGACAGTATCGTGAAGGGAGGTAGTATAACCTATAACGAAGAGGATGATGAGGTGAACAGGGTGGTTAATGCCTCGGAAAACCCCATAAGAAAATTGGCTTATAGAACCCCGGAATACCAAGTGGAAAACGGACAGGCCATTTTGGAAACTCCCGAAGGACCAATGCCCATAGAAATTTTTGGCAGACATAACCTGAGCAATTTGGCAGGAGCAAAATGGATTTGCCAAAATATGGGAGTTGACGAGGACGATTTTTATGAGGCTATAGCTTCGTTTAAAGGAGCTTCCAAAAGGTTGGAGAATATAGCAGAGGGAAAAACCAGCGTTGCTTATAAGGATTTTGCCCATTCCCCAAGCAAGGTAATGGCCACTACCATGGCTGTAAAAGAACAATACCCTAACAAAAAACTAATTGCCTGTTTGGAGCTACATACCTATAGTAGCTTTAATCCAGAATTTTTAAAGGAGTATAAAGGGGCGCTGGATGCGGCAGATGTGGCGGCAGTTTTTTATTTGCCAGAGTCGGTTAGGATAAAAAAGCTAGAGGAGGTTTCCCCAGCACAAATATCAGAGGCTTTTCAGCGTGATGATTTACAGATTTTCACCGATGCCGAAGTATTCAGAAACTTCGTTTTTGGCGAGGAATATGACAACTCGGTACTACTCTTAATGAGTTCTGGAAATTATGGAGGATTAAATCTGGACGAGGTTAAGGATTTGGTCAAGTCCTATTGATCTTTATTTAGGCAGGGGAGTATCCTGCTTAAAGGTAACTTGGATGTAAATTTTGGAAAAGTACTGTTTCAAAAAGCAATATTAATGTAACTTTAAGGCAGTTAAATCATTTGTTTTAAATGAATAAAGGTCCCATAGGTATTTTTGATTCGGGCATTGGAGGTACTTCTATATGGAGAGAGGTCAGTAAAATGCTTCCTTATGAAGACACACTGTATTTGGCAGATAGCAAGAATGCCCCTTATGGGGAAAGGACTAAAGATCAGATAGTACAGCTAAGTATTAAAAACGTTGAATTTCTTAAAAATAAAGGCTGTAAACTTGTAATTGTAGCCTGTAATACGGCAACTACAAACGCCATAAAGGAGCTTAGGGAGTTGTACAACATTCCCCTAATAGGTATAGAACCTGCCATAAAGCCCGCAGCTTTGAATTCCAGGACCAAAACCGTAGGTGTTCTGGCAACCAAGGGTACTTTGTCCAGTGATTTATTTCATCATACTTCTGAAAACCATGCCAACGGAATAACGGTGTTGGAGCAAGAGGGTACGGGTCTGGTAGAATTGATAGAGAAGGGTGAGGTGTATTCTGATAGAACCAGGGAATTATTGCAAAAATACCTGGAACCCATGCTAAAGAAAGGTATAGACCAGTTGGTATTGGGGTGTACGCATTATCCTTATTTAATTCCATTACTTAAGGAAATGTTGCCCCAAAATATAATAATTATCGATTCTGGCGAGGGGGTGGCCAAACAGACCAAAAATATTTTGCAAAAATACAGTTTGTTAAATGAGGGGCCTTCTTCAACTGTCGGGGAACATCAATTCCTTACCAATGGAGATGTGTTGGTCTTAAAGGATTTTTTAAAAGATGTTACAGTTCCCTATACCGCCCAATATTTGGATTTTTGATCAATAGGCGAATTGCCCCGGTCATGGCTTGGTAATAAAAACCACAGAGGAAGGAAACCGTAAAATATTTAATTCCTTTTCATAAACAGCATTTGATGGGGGTGCTTATTTTTTGGTATAGGTCAAATAAGTGAAGTCATATTTATGCCGTTCGTCTTTGGGATGGTATTCCTTATTGGTAAGTTGCCATTGGTCTTCATTAAAATCCGGAAAGAAAGTATCTGCTTCAAAAGATCCGTGAACCCTGGTAAGTTCCATTTGGTTAGCGTACTCCAAACCTATTTTATAGATTTCACCACCACCTATGATAAATGACAGGGAATCTTCCTTGACAAGAGCCAAAGCTTCGTCCATGCTATGCACCACTATACAATCTGCGTGGCTTACCTTATAGTTCCTATCCCTACTGATAATGATATGTGTTCTTTTGGGCAGGGGTTTTGGGAAGCTCTCAAAGGTTTTGCGGCCCATAATTATTTTGTGTCCCGAGGTAAGGTTTTTAAACCGCTTAAAATCATCGGGTAAATGCCAAAGTAAGTCGTTGTTTTTTCCTAGAGCATTGTTCTCTGCAGCGGCGGCAATAATGGTAAGGGTGTTCACGGTTCTTTTTTTTTATTTATTTGGGATAATGGAAAATCGGTTTCTATCTCTTTTTGTAATTCTGCTATTTTTTGTTTTTGCTTTAGGACCAGTTTTTCGCGCTGTTTGCGTTCCCAATCCCTTCCCATGAATTTGGAAGTGACAAAAACATTAAAAATGTGGATTATAAACAGAAACGCCCAAAAGGTAATGGCCCAAACAAACCAATTGTACTCAACGCCGTACTTAAGTATTTTGTTGATGATGATCAAAAAAACACTGCCTATTAGAAAAAGGACAAAGTGGTTGTACAAACGCTTTTTCTGTTTTATTCTGGTTTGGGCGTATTCCAGCATTTCATGCTGCTCTGCCTCAATTGTTGATGTTTTTTTATTTCTGGAGAACATGCTTATCACTATCTTTCCGTAAAGATACCATAAATACAAATTTCATCAATTTTGATATGCAAAAGATTATTAAACAATTCCCGGTTTTAAGTCAGTATACCTATCTAAACACCGCAACCTCCGGCTTGTTGTATGACGGACTTTTGGAATGGCGACAGGAACATGATCTTGATTTCCTTATTGGTGGTAGCCAGATGAAAATGACATCGCACGTTCTAATGGATGAAACCAGAAATAGCATTGGTAATGTTTTTGGTTGTCCCAAAGAAAACATTGCCTTGGTGCCCAATTTTTCCATAGGGCTTAATATGCTACTGGAAGGAATTGGCAATAGGAAAAATGTTCTTTTAATGGAGGATGATTACCCATCGTTAAATTGGCCGTTTGAATCTCGAGGGTGTAAAGTTACCTATACCGCGATCAACGAAAACCTGGAAGAGAATATTCACAATAAAATAAAAACGGGCCACATTGATATCTTGGCGCTGAGTTTGGTGCAATGGCTAAGTGGAATAAAAATAGATTTGGAATTCCTGAGGGAATTAAAAAAAGAGTTTCCCAATCTTGTGATAATAGCGGATGGCACCCAATATCTGGGTACAGAAAGTTTTAATTTCAGAGAGTCTGGAATTGATGTGCTGGCAGCAAGTTCCTATAAATGGTTATTAGGCGGATACGGCAACGGTTTTATGATGTTCGGCGATGGTATGGATGATAAATTTTCACCGTTGGCAACCGGTTTTAACGCTGTGAAGGGCAAGCTTGAAGATAAGGAAGGTATTTCCTTTGCAGAACGATTTGAGCCTGGGCATTTGGACTCCCTTAATTTTGGAAGCTTAAATTATTCCTTAGGGTTTTTATCCGATATAGGGATGGACCATATAGGTGATAAAATTGGTAAACTTACCCAAAAGGCAAAGGAAACCTTGGGAGGTTTGGGGCTTTTGGAGGAAGCGGTCATGAACCGGAAAAACCATAGTTCTATTTTTAATATTAAGGGGGATAAGCAAATGCATGATAAATTAATGCGACAGAATGTCATTTGTGCCCTGCGGGGAAACGGAATTAGGTTAAGCTTTCATATTTATAATACAGAAAATGAGATAGATAAGTTGGCGGAAATGTTAAAATGACCAAATGTAAACTTGTGTTCTTGCCAATAAAATCTACTTAAATTATTAAAGAGAATCAATTGTTAAACTTATTTTAAGAAATTGATAAAAATGACATTGCTCATTGTAAATGAGCACTTTAAAAGTGTAATTTTGCTTTTTAATCTTAAATTAGGTGGTTATGGGAATTACAAAACAATATTTAAAAACTAAGCCAGTTTGTAAAGTTACTTTTTCGGTGCCTGCGGAAGATGCCAAAAAGGTTGCTGTTGTAGGGGATTTTAACAATTGGAGCCCAAAAGGGAGTGCTTTGAAGAAATTGAAGAACGGAACTTTTAAGGGGACTTTTGATTTGCCAAAGGAAAAAACTTTTGAATTCAAGTATATTGTGGATGGTAATTATGTTAACGAGGCGGAAGCGGATCGTTACCAATGGAATGACTATGCTGGTACTGAGAATTCGGTATTGGAATTGTAATGTATAACAGCCGATACCTGCTGCACTGATGGTTGGCCGGTATCGGTTTTTGTCAATATTTTTTTTTGAATTGTTTGTATTTGATAAAGGTGGCTGTCGCTTATTCTTCAACATAAATTCCTTTTCAAAAAGCAATCCTTCCAGCAATGGGTTTTGCTAGGTCACTAACTTAGGGCAATACTAGGCCGCTTCCTTATTTTTTCTCTCCATCTATCTTAATTTTGTGGTAGTGGGCCTTAGCTCTCCAAGAATAGGGGGGTGAGTGTTGCTGTAGGTGAAACACTCCTTTTTTATGCTTTCCGCAGGAAAATAATGGGTGTTTTCCACTTCTATGGTGTCATCCTTTCGGCAAGAATTATATCTTACTGGATGGCTTAATCAGGGTTGGTTCTTTGTTAATGAAAAGGGCTAATATGGCCCTGTTTGCTATTTTTTTACCAGGATATAATTTTTAAAATAATTGTTGTCATCAGCATAGGCCTTTGCTATTTTTAGTCCAGCCTTATTGGCCAGTTCGTAGACCGTTTGGTCGTCATATTTCTGGGATATTTCGGTATGTATGGTTTCCCACGCGGCAAATTTCAATTCAAGATCAAGAGCCTTTATGGATACATCTTGGGGTTCCTTGGAAACCAAATAGCTTTTTGCGGTACCGGTTTGTGGGTCGTAGACTTCCCAATGTTTAAATTTATCCAAATTAAAATTGCCTTCCAATTCCGAGTTTATTCTGGCTAGAATATTCTTGTTGAAAGCTGCGGTAATTCCTTCGGGGTCATTATAGGCATCCAATATGGTT
>JBFHGV010000016.1:0-15532 GCA_041582955.1 Arenibacter sp. | reverse complement strand
AGCGGACCGCTTGGGGGGCATTTGGGTCAGCTGAAGCACTATTTCGGTTGTAAAAGCCAAGGTTCCTTCACTACCACTCAATAGTTTACAAAGGTTAATACCTTGGTCTCCATCGCCAAAAACACTGTTGTTCAACAATTCATCCACAGCATAACCCGTATTTCGCCTATGAATCTGGGGCTTTGGAAATTCCTTGACAATCTCTTGCTGTATCTCCTTATTACTTAACTCTTTATGAATATTACTGTAAATCTCCCCTTCAAAACTATCCAAGGCCATTTTCCCCAGAAACTCGTTCAAAGAGAGGGTTTTAAATTCTACCTTGTTCCCGTCAGACAAAAAAGTTTTTAAGGAAACCACCGTATCCCTGGTTACCCCGTATTGTATAGAAGTGGTCCCCGAAGAATTGTTCCCTACCATGCCCCCTATCATACAACGGTTAGAGGTAGAGGTATTGGGCCCAAAAAACAATCCATAAGGCTCAAGGTATTGGTTTAATTCGTCCCGTATTACACCCGGCTGAACGGTAACTTGTTTTTTTTCTTCGTCAACAGACAATATTTTGGTAAAATTCTTGGAGACATCTACCACAATGCCGTCCCCTACACACTGTCCTGCGAGGGAGGTCCCAGCCGTACGCGGGATTAACCCAATCTTGTTGTCCCTGGCAAAAAGAATCAATTTCTGTATGTCCGATTCCGTCTTGGGATAGGCCACCGCCAAGGGCATTTTTCTATACACCGATGCATCTGTTGCATATAGGGTCGTCATTAATTTGTCCGTAAACAATTCCCCTTCTAAATCCTGCTTTAATTTATTTAGCATATTTTTATCCACCTCAAAACAATTTTGGGCACTAAATTAAGTTTTATTGTTTCAGATTAATAATGAATTTATATTTTTTGCTTTAATTAAATTTAGAACCCTTATGAAAATCTTTAAATTATTTGCATTGTTACTGTGTTGTTCTTGGTTCTCTATGAGCGCCCAAGAAATCTCTGATCACGCCCTAGGGCTCAGGTTAGGGGACAGTGATGGATTTGGAGCTGAAATCTCCTATCAGAAATCCTTTGATCGGGACAACCGATTGGAAGCCAACCTCGGATGGCGGGACAGTAGGTATTTTGATGCCTTTAAATTAACAGCATTATACCAGTGGGTCCGACCTTTGGACGGAAATTTCAATTGGTATTACGGTGCCGGTGGTGGTATTGGAAGTGTGGATTTTGCTTCCAGACCAAATAGCCAAAACCAGTCCTACACCCCAGATGGCGGTCTATTTGTTTTGGCGGCCGGCGATATAGGTATAGAATACAACTTTGATATTCCCTTGCTTATTTCTTTGGATTTTAGGCCGGAAATAGGTGTTGTGGGCTACAAAAATTTCTCGGATAATTTCGATTTTGACATTGCCCTGGGGATACGCTACCAGTTTTAAAACCTACCCCGTATAACTTTTAATAAAGGTCATGAATGCTCCCGTAGCATTTATGACTTTTTTTATTACCTATATATAAGTACATTTGCGCCAATTAAAAGAAAAAACAATGAAGAAAATTCTATTATCCCTTACCGTGGTTGCGGGCCTATTATCCTGCAACAGCAAACCCGAAGGATTCGTATTAAACGGATCTTTGACGGGCGATGTGGAAAACGGTACCCAAATATTTATCAGAAAGATCGATGAAAACAATCAGCCAGTAGATATTGATACCACTACTGTTCAAAACGGGAAATTTACCGTGAGCGGAGCTGTAGATGCCCCAGAATTGATATATGTGTTTATAGACAAAGTTCAGGGCTATACCCCAGTAGTAGCGGAAAAGGGTGAGATTGAACTTACTGCCCAAAAGGACAGTCTACATTTTGCCAAGGTAAAAGGAACCCAGCAGAACGATATCTTTTTTAAGTATCTGGACCAATCCAGGGAGCTATCGGATCAGGCCATTTCTATTCAAAAAGATATGCAAGAGGCCACAATGGGAGGCAATGAAGCTACTATAAATTCATTGCGTGACGAGTTTGCCGAACTGCAGGAAGAATACAAAAATTTTGAATTAAATTTTATTAAGAACAATCCAAACGGACTTATCTCTGCGCTATTGATAGAAAAAGCCCTTAATGCCGGAGTACTGGAAAGCGGGGAGGCCCAAAAAATGTACGATGGTCTGTCTGAGGAAATCAAAGCAACCCAACCTGCCAAAAAAATTGTAAAAGGGCTGGAAGCGGCCAAAGCCAAGGAGGAAAAAAATAAGAATACGGCAATTGGTGCCACGGCTCCCAATTTCTCTGGACCTACCCCTGAAGGAAAGGAACTATCCCTTAAGGATGCCATGGGAAAAGTAACTATTATTGATTTCTGGGCCGCATGGTGCAAACCTTGCAGGGTAGAAAACCCCAACGTAGTGAAGATTTACAATAAATACCACTCCAAAGGTTTAAACATCATTGGTGTGTCTTTGGACCGTAAGGCCGAAGATTGGAAAAAAGCCATAGCGGACGATAATCTGACGTGGAAGCATATTTCCAATTTGGACTATTTTAATGATGCCGTGGCCAAATTGTACAATATTGAAGCTATTCCCGCCACCTTCATCTTGGATGAAAATGGGGTAATCGTTGCAAAGAACCTTAGAGGTCCTGAATTGGAGTCTAAAATTGCCGAGCTTTTACAGTAGAAGGCATAATAAACCATATAAAAAAAATCCCGTAATGCACATTACGGGATTTTTTTATAGCATACCCTTATCCCCTATATCTTCCCCAGTTTTCCAAGAACAAATAGAAGCAGGATGGGCAAAGCCAGCAATAGCACCATCAGGGTGTCTGTATAAAGCAGATCTGGTTTAAAAAGTATGGTAACCACATATCCTCCTATAGCGCCACCAAAGTGGGCCGTATGGCCAATGTTGCCCAATCTTGTTTTCATACCGTATATAGAATAGAACAAGTACAAGATTCCCAAAACATAGGCCGGTAACGGAATAGGGATAAACATGATCCCCAATCGCATTTGGGGCTCCAGTAATATTGCGGCATACAAAATACCGGTTACCGCTCCACTGGCACCCACTGCGCTGTAATATGGTTCCCGCTTGTGAAAATAGAGTGCAAGCAGACTGCCCGCCACCAAGCTTATAAAATACAGCATTAGAAATTTACTGGGCCCAAACCAGCTAATTACCACATCGGCAAAAAAGTATAAGGTAAACATATTAAAAAATAGATGGGACAGGTCTACATGTAAAAAACCCGAAGTCACCATTCTATCCTTTTGCCCTCCTTGTATGGCCCCAACACCAAATTTATATCGTTCAAAAAATGAATTATCGTTAAAACCTTTTAAGGATGCCAAAACATTGGCCGCCATTATGACGATGGTGGCAATATGGATTTTATTCATGAAAAAACTATTAATTTTGGGTTCAAATATAGCTATATTTGTAGAGAATTCTTTCTGCATGCAATTTCTCGTATATATTATTACCTACCCATTTTTATGGCTCATTTCCAAACTGCCATATAGGTTGTTCTATTTGTTTTCCGATATGGTATTTTTCATCGTTTACCATGTGGTGGGCTACCGCAAAAAAGTGGTCTTGAACAATCTTATGCTTGTTTTTCCCCAGAAAGACAAGGATGAACTAAAGAAGCTCCGAAAGGATTTCTACCATCATATGTGCGATATGTTCCTAGAAATGGTAAAAACCCTAGATCTTACCAAGGAAGTGGTCAAAGAACGCTACAAGGTCATTAATATTGAAGTGTTGCGAAACATCGCAAAAGATAGAAGCGTCCTGATCGTTTGTTCGCACTATGCCAATTGGGAATGGAACGTAAGTATCAATAACTATATTGATGCCAAGGGATATGCGGTATATCAAAAAATAGGGAATCGTTATTTTGATGGACTCATACGAAAAATAAGGGCCAAATGGAACACCACCTTAATTTCCCAGCAAGAAACCGTTAAAACCGTCTTTAGAAACGTACAAAATCAGGTTATATCGGTATACGGCATGGTCAGTGATCAATCTCCCCAAGCAAAAAAAGCTCAATATTGGAGCGAGTTTATGGGGGTCAAAGTCCCTATATTCAACGGCCCTGAAAGCATGGCCAGAAAATTGGACCTTGCCGTGGTTTTCCTAAAGGTCTCCAAGGTAAAGAGAGGCTACTACCAGGCAGAATTCATACCTATTGCCATTGAGGGAAAACAGACCGAAAAGAATGAGATTACAGAACAATTTCTTCGACTTACCGAACAACAGATAATGGAAAAACCAGAGCATTACCTCTGGACCCATAAGCGATGGAAACACCGGAATAAAGTTCCCAAAAAATTCCAATAAGTAGCGCTTACCGCTATAAAGGCGAACAGCAATCACCATTCCCTTTTGCTTGGGAAATGCAGTAAAACGCAGGGCTTTCCACATCAATTATGTTGTAAAAACTAAATATTTCGTTTTTTTCTGCGTTATACAACAAAATTATTTTGATATCTATGGTAGGTTCTTTTAACCAAAGAAGTGATCTTGCAATTCTGGTCTCTCTTATTTTCCTTCTTGTCTACATGCCGGCTCAGGGTGGAACATACTCCGGCCCCAGGGCTATTCCCAAGGCACAAATAAACCTTATTCGCTATACCGCCCAAGAAACAGGGACAACAAACCTTAACCCAACTTTGTTGGCATCAGCGCTACCCAGTACAACCCAGGGTTCCATTGCCAAGACCGATAGGGTCTCACCACCCACATCGGCAGATACGCAGCAGCAATTCTGTGCCACGGAGCACCCTACGCTTGCAGCCATTCAAATAAATGAACCCCATATTATCTGGTACAATACCCCGTTCAATGGCAATCCATTGCCCCCCGGCACCAGCTTGCAAAACAATACCACCTATTATGCCGCCCAACTAAAGGACGGGAAAGAAAGTAGCGATCGGCTGGCCATAAACGTCTCCTTGCTATCCCTATCGGCCCCTACCACCCACAGTCCCATTCAGGTCTTTTTTACTGAAGATGCCCCCACTGTTGGAGACCTACACGTCTTGGAATCCAATATTGTTTGGTATGACCAAGCCGTAGACGGAACGCTGCTGGACTTTGATACGCCATTGTCCCATGGCAATAGCTATTACGCTGCGCTTGTCAGGGATAATTGCGAAAGCACGGAAAGACTTTGGGTGAGTGTGGAAATCAAGGAAGCCTCAGATTTAAAAATAAGCAAGACAGTAAGTAAACAACAGCCCATAATTGGGGAAAAAATTATGTTGACCATAAGCGTTGAAAACAATGGCTCTTCCAATTTTAAGGAGGTCATCATTGGCGAGGAGTTGGACAGTGGATTTAAATACCTCTCCAAAAACCTTACCCATGGCAATTATGACCCTAGAAACAACAAATGGACCATTGATGCCCTCGCCCCTATGGAAAAAGCTGTTCTTACCCTTGAACTGGAAACCACAACAAACGGCCGGTACAGTAGCACTTCTTTTATAGAAAGTTCCGTTCCACAGGATATGGATCCCCAGAACAACAGTGCCCAAATTACCCTGGAACCGTCTTGTATAACCATATATAATGAGTTTACCCCAAATGATGATGGGGACAATGACTATTTTAAAATAGAGTGTATAGAAAACTTTCCAGACTCCAATCTGCAGATCTTTAACCGCTACGGCGCCTTGGTCTACCAAGAAAAGGGCTATCAAAACAACTGGCGCGGTCTGGCCAATGTTAACGGAGTAGTAGGCAAGGGAGAGCCATTGCCCACCGGAACCTACTTCTATATACTAAAAATAGACAATACAAGCGAAAATACTACAGGCTGGTTGTTTTTAAGAAAAGACTAATACGTATTACACTGTAAAAATTATAATGAAAATCCACATTAAATATTCTTTAGCGATAATCCTTACGTTTTGTGCCTTCTCCCTTAAGGCACAACAATTACCACAGTACACCCAATATATGTACAACACCTCCACCATTAACCCTGCTTACCTAAATGAGAACAACCGGATGGATGCTACCCTAACCTATAGGGCCCAGTGGATAGGGATAGAGGGGGCTCCTGAAACCAAATCCCTAACCGTTTCTGGAATCATAAATAATAAAATTGGTTTGGGTATCCATATTTTTAAGGACAATATAGGTCCTTCTACCGAGTTTAGTTCCTCGGCCATGTTCTCCTACTACCTCAACCTAAGCAAAAAAGTAAAGATGTCCCTAGGTGTAAATGCCGGGGCCGATTTTTATGAGGTAGATTATTCCAAGGGAAACTATTACGATGCGGATGATGCCTTGCTCAGTTATGACAATTATTACAATACCCTCCCATTAATTGGGGCGGGGATATATATATTTAGTGAGAATTGGTATGGAGGCTTCTCCATTCCCAACTTCCTATTGAACAAATCCAATGTGGTAAGTGATAAAAACCTGATTTTAAAGGACAATCATTTTTATTTTATTGGGGGTTACGTTCTGGATGTTGCGGCCGACCTAAAACTAAAACCATCGCTACTTTTAAAATTTACAGAAAATGCCCCAACCACTATTGACGCTTCCCTAAATGTCCTCTTCCTACAAAAATTTACCGTAGGTGCATCGCACAGGTTTCAGGACAGTTACAGTGCCATGGCCGGCTTTCAAGCGAGCAGGAATTTTTTTATTGGATATTCCTATGACTATAGCATATCGGATTTAGGTAATTACAATCAAGGTTCACATGAAATAATACTAAAATATTTAATGCCCAGATGGGGGCCAAATGCCCGGTCTCCCAGATTTTTTTAAGACAAAGACAATGAAAACCCTTCTTTCCCTATTCGCATTATTCCTATTCAGCACCGGTCTGTCCCAGCATACCAGGGAGGAGGCCAATATGTTTTTTCAAAACCTCAACTTTAAGGAAGCCATTGACAGTTATCAGCAGTTGTTATCCAAAAAGAAAAGACCAAAACCTCTTTTTGTAGAACGATTGGCCGAGAGCTATTTTAACATAAGCGATTACACTAATGCCAGGTTATGGTATGATACACTCTACACCCTTAAAGATACTAGGATAGATGAGAAGACACTGATAAAATATGTCCAAAGCTTAAAGGCCTGTGAGGAGTACAGTACCGCAAACCGCCTGCTAAAAAAACACTACCGCTACAATTCCCAAAAATTGGAAACCCTATTGGCGCAGGAAGCGTATTTGGATAGCCTTATGGCAGAAAAGCCAAAGTACAGCCTTAGCAATTCCGAAATTAACTCTCCCCTATCAGACTTTGCCCCCATGTACTATAAGGACCGTATCATATTCTCATCTAACCGGGAAGCAAGGACCGCAGAAGACAATAATTATTCCTGGAACAACCAGCCTTATCTTGCCATTTTAACGGCATATAGAGATAGTACAACCGGAGTACTCAGCAATGTACAGCAATTCCATGACAATATCCAGTCTTCTTATCACGAAGGAACCTTGAGCTATTCGTCCGATTACAAAACTATTTACTACACCCAAAATTACCTAAAGAACAACGAATTACAACTTAATCCCAAAGGGTTTTCCAACATGCAGATCCTAAGGGGCGATGTAGTAGGTGACTCCATTGTAAATGCAGTTGCCTTAAAATTCAACAACCCCAAATATTCCTTTGGTCACCCTTTCCTAACCGCGGATGGAAAACGCTTGTTCTTTGTTTCCAATATGTTCGGGGGATTTGGAGAAACCGATATTTATTATGTTGAGATCAACGAAAATGGAAAAATAGGACCGCCTATCAACCTAGGCCCTATAATCAATACGCCCGGTAGGGAAATGTTCCCCTATGTTACTGGCAACAATCTATATTTTGCCTCGGACGCTCATTTTGGATTGGGCGGACTGGATATTTTTAAATCAGAAATAAAAGCAGATAAGAACTTTGGCATGCCCAAAAATCTAGGCGAACCAGTCAACAGCAATAGGGATGATTTTGCCCTGATCATTAACCAAGTAGAAAACCGGGGCTACCTTTCTTCCAACAGGGAAAATGGTAAGGGAGACGATGATATATACTCATTTAAGGAACTATTAAATACCTTTAACTACAAAGGAATCGTTAAGGACGATATGACCAACACCCCAATTTCCCAAGTGGTTGTAAAGGCCTATAATAAAGAAAAGCAATTGGTAGCAGAAACCTCTTCCAACAACGAAGGATATTTTGAGATGTCCTTACCCCCTAATTCCAACCACACTCTTGCCTTTTTTAAATTGGAATACAAACAGGAGATCCGGAAACTGAACCATGCGGACACCCCTTTATCCTTTAAGGATACCGACACCATACCCATGACCTCCTTCTCCAATTTTGTGATAAAAGAGGACGGTGTGGAAAAAATTAATGTGAACCCCATATTTTTTAATCTCAACCGCTACAATATTACCTATAAGGCTGCCAAGGAACTGGACAGGATTGTAAATTTTATGAAGAGTTTCCCTAATGTTAAAATTAAAATAGAAGCCCATACCGACTCCAGGGCATCGGATAAATTTAATCTGGAACTCTCTGGTAACAGGGCCAGATCTACCTATAATTATCTGGTACAAATGGGTATAGCCCCAGAGAGAATAGCCAGCGCCATAGGTTATGGGGAATCGCGATTGCTCAACAAATGCTCCAATGGAGTTCCCTGCAGCAATGCGGAACATTTGGCCAATAGACGTTGTGATTTTATCATTATAGGCAAATAATACCCAATACCATCACAAAGCCTATCCCACCTCCCAAAATAATGAAGAGTAACATCTTTTTATTTTCTGTGGATTGACCTTCGTTTGCCCAAAAAGGTCATTAGTCGTAAAATTTTGATTGATAAGGTTAATATTCTTAAATTATATTCGCTAATAAATACGAATAACGTAATGGATATTTTAGGTACACTGTACAATGAAATCATTGGTTTCTTGGGAATTAGTAAGGCTTTGGAATTATTACAGGCCGGTGACTATAGTGTTTTCACTACCTATGACGGTGTTGTTGCCCTGGTTTACCCCATTATTCCCCTGTTACTGATATTGGAGTTTATACTTGGCCTGGTCTATAAAAAACCGGATACCAAGGTATATAAGGTTAATTTCCTTATCTATGTCTTTAATAGATTTATCGGCAGATTCATAGCCATTGCCATGGTAACCCTTATAATAGGATGGTTGCAGCCCTACGCCCTATTCCAGACCAAAATGACCTGGTATTGGTTTATTTATGGCTATATTGTTTGGGAATTTGGCCATTTTCTGTATCACTATTGGGGGCATAAAGTGCGACTCTTTTGGTGCTTGCATTCTACCCACCATGCCCCGGAGCAAATGAACCTCTCCGTTACCCATGCCCATTTCTTTTTAGAGGCACCTTATGCCGATGCCATAAGAACTACAGTCTGTATCCTGTTGGGCGTAGAGCCGGTTATGCTTTTCGCCATTATGTTGATAGATGGCACCTATGGGGCCTTTATCCATGTTGGTGAAAATATGATAAAAGATGGTAGAATGGGTTTTTTGAACAGGCTAATATTAACTCCTTCTCACCACAGGGTACACCATGCCAAAAATCCGCTGTATATGGACACCAATTTCTGTAACCTTTTAAATATCTGGGACAAGGTTTTTGGTACCTTCCAAAATGAGGAGCGCCATATTAAAATAGAATATGGTATCACCAGAGAAATGGACTCCGGAAATTTTTGGGATGTGTATTTTGGTGAATTCGTAGCCCTTTTCAAAGACGTCGCCAGGGCACCGGGCATAAAGAACAAATTACTTTACATTGTAATGCCTCCGGGTTGGAGTCACACTGGCGCGCATCAAACCGCCAAATTGGTGCGTGGGGAATTCCTAAAACAGCATTCGATCAGGGAGAATAAACCAGTGTCGCAATAACAATACAATGATCGCTGGCATAGTCTTCACATAGTACCTCATAATCCAATACCTTCCATTTTTGTGGTGTATTAAAGAGTATATGATCAATACATTTTGTGGGTCCTGTTGCCGGCCATGTCCCCTGCCAGGCAGTTTTGTGCGGGGTTTTGGTAAATTTCCCGGACAGTATATTCAAGGTTTTGCTATCGGGTTCGGCATTTAGATCGCCCACTAGCAAGGTAGGATATTCCGTATCCCCCAGAGCATTTACAATAGCCTTGGCCTGCATAATTCTATCGGTCTCATCCTTTTGGTGATCCAAATGTGTAGCTACAAACTGTATGGTATTGCCATTTTTGGTCTTTACCCTGGTAAGTAGCGCTGCCCGGGGTTCGGATGTTGACAAATGTGGTAAGGCTATATTCTCACTGGCCACAAAACTGTATGCGGACAGTACCGCTTCACCGTATTCCCCACCATCATAATACATGGCCCGTGCAAAAAGGGATGCCATTTTTGTGCGTATACCCAATTCTGTTGGCAGATCGTATTTTTTGGCCCTCTTGGTCTTAAAGTCCACCTCTTGCAAGGCCACCAAATGGGGTTTGTAATGATTTATAACGCCCGCTAGGGTATCTAGATTAAAGTCGTTTTGGGTGGTAGCTCCGTGCAGAATGTTGAAACTCATCACCCTAAGGGTATCGGCCTGTGCATGTGTCCTAAAAATTGCAGCTCCAAAAAAAATTATACACAGTATTCGTAATCCGCTCATCCTATATATGGTATTAGCTATTAAAAAGGAGGGCCGTAAGTACATAAACCACCGACCCTCGTTACCTTAATTAAATTCCGGCTACCGCCTTGATTTCTCCTATGATTCGATCCGCAAGGCTGTCCGCTTCATCCTGACTCTTGGCTTCGGTATAGATTCTAATAATTGGTTCCGTATTGGATTTGCGCAAATGCACCCAATTTTCGGGAAAATCTATCTTCACCCCATCAATGGTAGAGATTTCCTCATTTTCATATTTCTTGGCCATTGCCACCAATATGCCATCTACGTCCAGGTCAGGAGTAAGTTCTATTTTCTTTTTGCTCATAAAATAGCTGGGGTAGCTGGCCCTAAGTTCACTTACCGTTCCGCCTTTTTCTGCCATCAACATTAAAAATAGTGCCGTTCCTACCAAGGAATCCCTGCCATAGTGGCTTTCAGGGTAGATGATACCCCCATTGCCCTCTCCCCCAATAATGGCATTATTGGCCTTCATTTTGGTCACTACGTTTACTTCTCCTACGGCTGCCGCCTCGTAGCTGCCACCATGCTTTTCTGTAATATCCCTTAAGGCTCGGGAAGAAGATAAATTGGAAACGGTACTGCCCTTGGTTTTTCCCAATACATAATCGGCACAGGCCACCAAGGTATACTCTTCACCAAACATTTCCCCTTCATTGGTAATAAAGGCCAGTCTGTCTACATCCGGATCTACCACAATTCCAAAGTCGGCCTTTTCCTTTACAACCAGTTCGCAGATATCGGCCAAATGCTCCTTGAGCGGCTCCGGATTATGGGGAAAATGACCAGTAGGATCACAATACAACTCCACTACTTCCACCCCTAATTCCTTTAACAGTTTGGGAATGGCGATGCCTCCAGTAGAATTTACGCCGTCTACCACTACCTTAAACTTGGCAGCCTTTATTACATCTGCATCTACCAAGGGCAGTTCCAATACCTCATCAATATGTATGTCTATATAGGAGTCATTCTTGGAAATTGTCCCCAAATTATCTACTTCGGAGAAATTAAAGGCCTCTTTTTCGGCAATGGCCAATATTTTGGCTCCCTGTTCCGCATCCAAAAACTCCCCCTTTTCATTCAATAACTTTAATGCGTTCCATTGTTTTGGGTTATGGCTAGCCGTAAGGATAATACCGCCATCGGCCTTTTCCAAAGGAACGGCAATTTCTACGGTTGGGGTGGTAGAAAGGTTTAAGTCTATCACATCTATTCCCAGGCCTACAAGGGTGGAAACCACCAAATTTTGGATCATTTCCCCAGAAAGGCGTGCATCACGACCAATTACCACCTTTAATTTTTCCTTTTTAGAGTACTCTTTTAACCAAACACCATAGGCAGCGGCAAATTTCACTGCATCAATAGGGGTTAAATTATCCCCTGGTTTACCTCCAATAGTGCCTCGTATTCCTGAAATAGATTTTATTAAAGTCATATTTTCTTTATAAATTTTTTCAAATATAAAAGTTTAGGTTTAAATCCTACGTTGCTAAGTTGTAAATTCGACCTTAATAAATTTCAACCGAGGTCTATGAACTTTTTAGCACACATTTACCTATCCTTTGAAGACGAGGAGATCACGATCGGAAATTTTATTGCAGATAGTATACGAGGTAACAAATACAAACACCTGCCCCAAAAAATACAGAAGGGGATCATATTGCACCGGGCCATAGATACGTATACGGACAAGCATCCGATTGTACGGCAGAGCACCAAACGCCTGCATCAAAACTACAGCCATTACAGCGGGGTAATCGTAGATATTTTTTACGACCATTTCCTGGCCAAGAACTGGTCTGATTACACCAGTACTCCCCTGCCCCATTTTGTAGACAATTTTTATGACCTTTTGGAAAACAATTACGATATACTGCCCATTGGTGTAAAACGGATGATGCCCTATATGATAGCGGATAACTGGATATTGAACTATGCAAAAATGGAAGGCATCTCCAAGGTATTGAACGGCCTTAACAGACGTACCCAAAACAAATCCAAGATGAATTATGCCATTTTGGACCTTGAGGAATATTATAACGAATTTGAGAAGGAATTCACCTCCTTTTTCCAGGAATTAATAGTATTTTCAAAACAAAAATATTTGTCATTACATTAAAAACCAATACATTACCAACAAAAAATTCATTTCTAACCGGCATAACCAAAGCCTATTTATACTTTTCCAAAGTTCCATGCCTATCCAATAGACAATCCCTATGCTAACAAACTACAAGCAGATAAGATTCAAAAAACAAATACTTCTTCTTTTTATTGGCACTATATTTTTGGCCTGTAGACAGGCTGCGCCCACCCCTACAGGATTGGTAACGGAAAAGGCCATGGTTGTCTCGGCCCGGGTTGAAGCCTCTAAAATAGGATCCTCCATAATGGAAAGGGGCGGCAATGCCTTTGATGCCATGGTCGCCACAGAACTGGCCCTTGCCGTGGCCTACCCCTATGCCGGTAATATTGGTGGGGGCGGCTTTATGGTGTACAGGGAAGCCAATGGGAATACCGGAGGATTGGACTATCGGGAAAAAGCGCCCTTATTGGCACATAAGGATATGTACTTGGATTCCTTGGGCAATGTAATACCGGGCAAAAGCACTTTGGGCGCCACGGCTGTAGGGGTACCGGGAACAGTTGCCGGGGTTATGGCAGTACATGAAAAATTTGGCTCCCTTCCCATTCAGGAAATAATGGCCCCTGTAATACAACTGGCTGAAAAGGGAGTCGTAGTCACCAAAAAACAGGAAGAGCGATTGGACCATTTTAGGGAGCTCTTTATACAGGTGAATAGCGACAGTACTTTTTTTGCCCGTAGCTTTAAAGAAGGGGATACCATAAAATATCCGGCCCTGGCAAAAACCCTGCAAAAAGTATCTGAAAAGGGCAAAGATGGATTTTACAAGGGGGAGGTAGCCCAGAAATTGGCCCAGTTTATACAATCTAAAGGTGGATTTGTAAGTGTGGAAGACCTTGCCAGGTATGAAGCCAAATGGCGGTCACCCATAGTTTTTAATTACAAAGACCTCAAAATTATTTCCATGAGCCCTCCCAGTAGCGGCGGATTCACCATCAATCAGATCTTTAAAATGATTGAACCTTATAAGATGTCGGATTATGAACATAATTCCATGCAGGCCATACAGTTATTTACTGAGGCCGCCCGTAGGGCCTATGCCGATAGGAATTACTTTTTGGGAGATCCGGATTTTGTTGACATTCCACTTGATGCATTATTGAACGATGCCTATCTGAAAGAAAGAATGCAGGATTTCAGCTTTGAAAGGGCTACCACATCCGATGCGGTATCGCACGGGAAGGTGCTGATCACCGAAAGTGACGAGACCACCCATTACTCTATTGTAGACTCCTTCGGAAATGCCGTTTCGGCCACCACTACCATAAACGGCGGTTACGGTTCCAAACTATATTCTGATGAACTTGGTTTTTTTCTTAATAATGAAATGGACGATTTTAGTGCCAAACCCGGAGTCCCCAATATGTTTGGACTTATTGGTGCCGAAGCCAATAGTATTGCTGCAGAAAAACGGATGTTGAGCAGTATGACCCCTACCATTGTAGAAAAAAACGGAAAATTATGGATGGTAGTAGGCTCCCCTGGAGGCTCTACTATTATTACAGCGGTTGCACAGACCATTCTTAATTGCTATGAATTTGATATGAGCATGCAAGAGGCCGTCAATGCCCCAAGATTTCACCACCAATGGCTACCGGACGCCATTATCTTTGAACCGGACGGATTTCCAACTAGCCTAGTTAACGATCTAAAAGACAAAGGATACCTCATCAACGAGGAAAATACACCGGTAATTGGAAAGGTAGACGCCATAAAGGTACTTCCCAACGGAAGACTGGAAGGCGGTGCGGACAAACGCGGGGATGATACGGCCTTCGGATTTTAATATACAAATGAACACTATATGCTAAAAAAACTCGGTAAAATACTCTTGGGGATCTTGGTTTTTGTGTTGATAAGCGCCGGTATCCTCTATGCCGTTTACAATGAGCCCCTACCCAAGGCTGTGGTAGGAACCGAGGCCGATGATCTGGCCCAAAAAATGCTGACCGCACTAAACTATGATGCCTATAAGGAAACCCGATTCTTGGAATGGTCCTTTGCCAATGGCAAACACCATTACAAATGGGACAAGGAAGCAGATACCGTATTGGTAAGCTGGAAGGACTACCAAGTGTCCTTAGACTTAAAAAATACTACAAAAAGCACTGCCTCCAGAGGGAATAAAGGTCTCACAGCGGCCGAGGAAAAGCAGCTGGTCAAAAAAGCGACGTCCTATTTTAACAACGACTCCTTTTGGTTGGTGGCTCCTTACAAGGTTTTTGACAAGGGCACCACTAGAAGCATTGTGCATTTGGAAAATGGCGAAAAAGGGCTAATGGTCACCTACAACAGCGGTGGGGATACCCCAGGAGATTCCTATGTTTGGTTTTTGCAGCCCAATGGCTTTCCCATTAGTTTTAAGATGTGGGTAAGTATAATCCCCATTGGCGGATTGGAAGCCAGTTGGGACACTTGGCAGGTCATGGAAAGCGGTGCCTTTTTACCCTCTCAGCACCAATTGGGCCCTGTAACCTTGGATATGGGAACGGTTAGGGCCTATCGTTGATATGCTGGGGGATGACAGTGAACAGTAGTCAGTAAACAGTAGTCAGTGAAAAGTAGTCAGTGGGCAGTGGGCAATCAATTGGCTCAATATCAACAAATTACATCACTGCGAGTTTATCTACCGATAGGTAGGTCTACCTACCATCACTTCGAGCCTGCCCTGCCGTCAGGCGTGTGATTTT